>NZ_JHVI01000050.1 GCF_000620065.1 Meiothermus cerbereus DSM 11376
GCAACCCCGGGCATGTGAACCCCATCACTTGATGGGGGTATACACTCCCGTCTTTGGGCTCCGTAGTTCAAAGTTTTCTCTTTCTTTGCTCAACATTGCTGTTAAGCGGCGAGAATGTGTTTTGCATCACCTATTTGGTTGCGTCGAACAAATTTTATCTTGCAGGACGGGAAAAAGCTCAATTATCTGCGGTGAAGGCCGTGCAGGACGGGGCCGGGGAGCACGCCCTCTAAAAGGCCAAAAAAAGGGGGGGTTGAGGGGGTCAAGTATTGTGCCCCTCCCCCTGCTCCCGGGCCTTCTAGGGGCCCTACAGGCCGCGAGAGGGGCCAGCCCTCGGGGTTGTGAGGAGCTTCCCGGCGCTGTGCAAGATGTTGCACTGTGCAAGATGTTGCACAGATCCAAAAACGGGCCCGCCACCCGGTGGGGTGGCGGGGGTGAACCGGCCAGTGGGCCGATTCGTTTTGGACTGTGCCTAGCAGGCCGTCGCCCTCGGGCTCGCGCCTGCCGCCCGCGTCCGGTCCCCGCAGGGACCCTGGCGGACTTCCCCGGATTTTTGCGGAGGCGGGGCTCCCTCCGGGCTCCGTAGGTGGAGCCAACCCCCCTGCACTGAGGTCGCAGGGTACCCCCGCTCGTGAGGTGAGCGAACCGTGGCTGGTCCGTGAGGTGGACCGTGTTGGGTCGTGTGCCTCGTTTCTGTGACTTGGTAACGACCTTCCTACCGCCTGTTAGGCCCAGGCCGGCCAGCTGGTGAGGGGAGCCACCCCGCACGCCCAGCGCCGCACACCCCCGATGGGTTCCCCCCCACCGAAGGGTTCGGATGGACGCGCCTAGCTTGCTACTTCCTCGGGCAGCTTCCCGCTGCCCGGCACTGCAACTTGTTGAGGATTTCAACCCCCGGTGGTGGGCCCAAAGGCCCCCCACCTGGTGACTGTGACGCCGAGGCCCCCCCAGGCTGGAAACCCAGGGGTAGCCGGTCCGGACTTTCCTAGGTGCTTACGCACCGGGTTCGTGTACCGCATGGGGTACGGAGCCCCCCATGAAGCCATTCCCTCTCGTACTGGTCCGGTCTCCCACACTCACACACGCAGGTTTTCGCTGCCGCCTCGGGAGGTCTGGCCTCCGTACGCCGCACGGGTACTCCCCTGCGCTCACGTGTTTCCCTCATCGCCCCTGCCAGGGCTCAGGAGAACACGCTGAGTGCTTCCCGCGTTAGCACACAGTACATGCGTCTTGCCGCCTTCACTACGCCCTGATTGCGTTTTTTGCTCTTTCACCGTACGAAGTTCCTAAGCTCCGGCTACTTTGAGCACAATCAGGGTTTCGCGGCTCCAGGCGGGACCGCTCGGAGCAGGGGGGTAACCCCCCCCGGTACAGACCTAGCTATCGTGCGCCCCCGGTTGATTCCCGGGTCAGCAGGGCCTCCAGTCACCCTCAGCCCCCTGGTGCCTCGCGGCACCCTCAGCACCGGCCTGCTCCGCACACGTCATGGGGCTATTTTTTCACCCCATCCCGTGGCCCGGACTCGCACCGGGTTTCTCGCATGCAGCCCTGGGGGTTCGCCCCCAGGACCCTTTCCGCGTCGCCCAACATCTTTAGCCCCGGGTTCCCCCGGGTATGTGGAGTGGGGTCGAAAGGTCGGCTTTGCCGCCCAGCGCCCCGTTGAGTGCTGCGCGAGCGAGGATTTCCCCCAGCACGCAGCTTCCCCGGCGTTCGCCCTCGGGATGGCAGTCCCAAGTCAGCTACTTGTCCGGCCCCGGCGTCACCCAGGTGGTACACCCCCAGGATAGCCACACCGCCCTGACTCGGTCAACCGCGTCGCCCCATAGGAACTTCTATACATAAACCCCTATCGCCCCCCATCGCCTGCAACCATCAAAAAAAACTTGACACCCCCTACCGCCCCCGCTACCCTGTGCTCAATGGAACCTGCCGACTACCCGCTAATGCGCTCCCAGACCGCGGCTATGGCGGCCATTCGGCGCTATGTCGCGGACGGCTACCTGCACTACCTGGTGACGACCACCCCCAGCGACAAGGTGCTCCAGGCGGTGCAGGCCCTGCAGGAGAAGCACCGGGTGCTCATCTCCCCCGAGGCCCAGCGGGTGCGGCGGGAGGCGGGCCTGCCCACAGCCCGGCTGGTGCTGGGGCCGGAGCCCCAGGGGGGGCGCTGGCCCTACGCACTGCTCGCCACGGCCAAACTGCCCAACGAGCGGATGACCCGCGCCAAACAAACCCCCCTGCGCTGGCTGGCCTGGAGGGAACAGGCGTGGCGGCCCACCTACGTGCTGCGCCCCGACCCCGACACCGCGAGATGGACGTGGTTTCTCGAGGAGGCCTTCTACAAGGAACTGCTCGAGGAGGCCCTACTCCACACCTCTCGGGGGGATTGGCCCCGGTTAGTGGGCCACCTCAAGACCCTGGGGAACCTGCCCCGCTTCGGAGGGATTCACGGCCAGCTTGAGAAAATCCGCAAGCGTACCCAACAGGCCTGGGGGGACCGCCACCTGCGGAGCCCTGATGGACAGTGGAGGCAACCCCCCTGGCGCAAGGCCCTGGAGGATTGGCCCCGACGACCGCTGGGGGCCAACGTGTACCTGTACGTCCGCCCCGAAGAAGACCGCCCGCGCACCCTGGGGGAGTGGTTGAAGCGGGGGGGCACATGATTCGGCTACTGGCCCGCGCCCTGCGGGAGCACGCCCAGGAGTTTTCCCGACCGGAGCGGCATCCCGAGTTGGGGCCCTTTTGCACGTATTTGCAACGGAGATACAAGAAGCCCCTGCAAGAACTGCCCCCCGAGGCCTGGGAAGAAGGCCTGCTGGAATACGTCGCGGAGATAATCGCCGAGGGGTGGGATGAGTACGGAGCTCCCAGCGCAGCCCGCTCTCCCGAGGGGCACTACCTGGCCAGCGCCGAAACCCCCGAAGGCCCCCTCACGGTCACGGCAGAGAGCAAGCGCGAGGCCTACCGCAAAGCCCGGAGGGAGTGGGCGAGGCGGTTGCTGGGTTAGACCTTGAGGACGTGGGAGTCAGAAACTACCACACGGAGGAGCTTAGAGGCTGGTAAGAAGGCAACCCAAACAGAGGCGGTCTGTTATGTTTAGAGCATGAAACGCAGACCCTACCC
>NZ_JHVI01000051.1 GCF_000620065.1 Meiothermus cerbereus DSM 11376
ACGGTAGCGCTGTTCGAGTTCTTCCAGGCTCAGGTGGGCGTGTAGGGCTATGGCTTTGCTTGGCATGAGTTATTATCTACATAGATTTGGTATAAAACCTTTCTCCCTCGAGGAGCTGCTGGCGCGGGTGCGGGCTTTGCTGCGGCGGGGGGGTACTACGCGCCAGACCGTGCTCGAGCGTGGCCCCCTGCGGATGGAGTTTGATAGCCGCAAGGTGTATTGGAATCAACGGCTGGTTTCACTCTCAGACAAAGAGTTTGCCCTGCTGGAGCGCCTGGCCCTGCACCCTGAACGGGTTTTTGGGGTGGACGAGCTGCTGGAGAAGTTGTTTCCCAACACCGAGTCGGGCCACCGGATTCTGCGGGTATATGTACATCGTTTAAGGGAGAAGTTAGGGGAGAATGTAATAGCCACCCTGCCCGGGGGCTATGTGCTGGGGGTCTAACAGGTGCGAGTGCTGCCGCGCAAAGCTGCCCAGGCCATCCCGCTGGCCCTGCCCAGAGCAAAAGGAGGGCTGTGGGGGGGCTTTCGCAGCCGTCTGATGCTTAGCATGTCGGCAGTGGTTTTGCTGACGGCTTTGCTGGTGGGGGGGGTGGGGTTTGTGCGCTTTCAGGATACTTTGAGCCGGGAAGCCAGACAGGATCTCGACTCCATAACCAATGCGGTAGAACAGGCCCTGATCATCACCCCTGAACGGGTCATGCTCGACCCGGGTCGCCTGCCCAGGCTGGTTGAACTGGGCAGCAGCCGGTTTCGGGTGATGCGGGGCGAGCAGGTGTTTCTGGAAATCGGCGGGCGTTTCCCTTTTGAAAGTTTAAACTGGCTCAAAACCGAACGCTTGCTCGAGCATGGGTTTGTGCTACAGGCTGCGCTCGATACCCGCAGCCAGAACGAAGCCTTGCGGGCTTTCTGGCGCACTGAGCTGCTGGCCCTGCCGCTTTCGCTGCTGCTGGCGCTGGTTGCAGCCTACCTGCTTGTTGGCTATCTGATGCGACCCATACGGCACCTAACCGAAGCCACCCGTGCCATCGCCCAGCAGCGGTTTCCCAAGCCCGTTCCGGTGCCGCCCGGCCAGGATGAGCTCTCCGATCTGGCCGAGAGTTTTAACCGCATGACCCGGGCGGTGGAAGGTTTTTTGGAGCGGGAGCGCAATTTCTCCCGTTACACCTCGCACGAGCTACGAACGCCGTTGGCGACTCTTCGTGTACAGGTAGAGGCCCTCGAGCAGGGGCTCTTGCCGCCGGAGGAGTCGCTGCCGGCCATCAAGGGCAGCCTGGAGCGTCTGGAGCGTCTGCTGGCCGGTTTGCTGGCCCTGACCCGCAGCCCCCAAAAAGACCCCGAGCCGCTTGATGTGGGCATAGCTTTACGCTCGGTGGTGCAAAGCCTTTCCAGCAAAGAACAGCAGCGCATTATTCTGGAAGGTGACCTGGGGGCTCAGGTGCTGGGTTATGGAGAGCTTTTGCAACAGGCCCTGGGCAACCTGCTCAGCAATGCGCTCAAGTTTAGTCAGGGGGAGGTGCAGGTCGAAGTCAGACAGGCGGACATGACCCATATTTTCATCCGTGATCGGGGGCCAGGGGTGCGCGAGGAAGACCTGCTGCGCCTGGGCAACCCCTTCCTGCGGCTTCAGCCCAGGGTGGAGGGAATGGGTTTGGGACTGGCTCTGGTTCGGCATATCGCTACCTTATTGGGGGGCAGGTTGGAGTTCCGTAACCGGCCAGGGGGTGGCCTCGAGGCCATCCTGAGCCTACCCGGACTCGAGGTGCGCCGTGGGTAGCCTTCGCATAGCCTTCTGGTTGTGGGTGGTACTGGTTTTGCTGCTATCCCCGGTATGGGCTGTCAGTGCCTCGGCCAGCAACCAGCCTGGGCTTGCCCCCGATCTCCCGACCCTGGTCCAGGGTAACGGAAAGGGTGGCGGCAACAGCAATAAGGGCGGCAACAGCGGTGGGAATGGTAACGGGAACGGCGGTGGTAACAGCGGCGGTTCCAGCGGCAAAAACAGCGATAACCCAGGGCCCAATCCCAACTCAAATGCCAACCCCAACCCCTCGAGCGCCCGTCAGCCCCGCAGCTACATGGGTCAGGTGACGGTGAGCGCAGGCGGCCAGGTTATCGCCGGCAATGTGCGTATTCAGAGCAACTCCCCCTGGCTGAGCCTGGCCATCCCGGGCATGTGGCTCGAGGCCAATGGGGTCTGGGAGGGTGAAGTGTTTGTTGCCACCGAAGTCAAACTGTACAGCCCCGTTCCCTGGGCCTTCTACCAGGGCCCGGGCAGTCTGGTGGGGGCTTCGCAGTACCCGTTTGTTTCGGCTTGGCTTTCTAACAACCGCTCCGATCCCTTTATGGCCCTGCAGGCCGCCAGCGAACAGGCTCAGGTGCGGGTGGTGGCCTACTTCGACGGAAGCAAATTCCGGGCCCTTCCGGCCAGTTTTCCTGTGCCTGCGGGACTCAAACCTGGCTGGTATGAGCTGATGGGTTCAATAGGGGCTCAGGGGCTGGTCTGGTCTTCGGTCAGGCCTTTTCCGTGATGGCAGTACATCAGTTTGTAACCGAAATACCTACCCTTATGTGAAGTGCTTGAACCGGAGAACGGTTTGCCCATCCACCCAGCAGCACGAACAGGCCGATGCCGATATGGACCCCACCTACAACGAGGCCGAGGGCCGGTACGATTTTGGCTACCCCGATCGACTAAGCTACGGCCCCTACTCCCGGCGCTACAGCAAAAAGGGGAACCCGGAAGGTAATTTTTCAACTTTCGTGTTGAGTGCCAAGAAGCCATACGAGCAATGGAATCCTGCTAGCGCAGTACCCCAGGCCGGGCCGCCTGTGCCTTGACTGAAACAGTACTGTATAGGGGAAATAGCGGTTGCCTGCTTGCGCTAAAGTACACTTTGAACATGCTTTATACCAGATTCGGTTAGTTCGTCACCGAACGGTGACGAACTAACCCGACCGAAGGGAGTGCTCTAGGATTCAAAAAGATAGCCTCTTAGC
>NZ_JHVI01000052.1 GCF_000620065.1 Meiothermus cerbereus DSM 11376
GGGTAGGGTCTGCGTTTCATGCTCTAAACATAACAGACCGCCTCTGTTTGGGTTGCCTTCTTACCAGCCTCTAGGGGGCTGGGACTGGAGCTGGAGGTGGTGGCTCGTCCTTACGCGGGGGTGCGGGAGGGGGAGGAGGTGCCGGAGATTCCGCGGGAGGGTGGGTTCAAGCCCCTGCCCAAGCGGTGGGTGGTGGAGCGGACCTTTGCCTGGATGGGGCGGAACCGACGGCTGGGAAAAGATTACGCGTACCATCCTGAGGTAACGGAAGCCTGGATGTATTTAGGTAGGATACGCTTGTTGGTGAAGCGGCTGGCCAGGGCCGCGTAGCCTCCTGTGGAGGACTTTTACAACAGCCTCTGAGACCTACTTGGAGCGCAAGCCCGCTGCCATCCTGGCCTACCTGGCCCTGGAGGGCCGCACCCCCCGCGCCCACCTGGCTGGGCTGTTGTGGCCTGAAGTGAGCAGCTCAACCGCCCGGGGCAACCTGCGCAAGCTGCTCTCGAGGCTGCGCGGCTTCGTCGGGGGCGAGTTGGTGCTTACCGACGCGGGCGAGAACGCGCGGGTGCGTGAGGGCGTGGCGGTGGATGCACTCAGGCTCCAACGTCTGGCCTTCGACGGGAGGAAGCGGTCGGGCCTGGGGCGGGAAGGGGGGAAGTGGGGCCTAGAGGAGTACCTGGAGGTCAAGTACGTCTCCTTGGGGCTTTAGGCCTCCTGTGCCTCCCTTTCCATCCGGGGTGCGCGGTCCTCCCCATAAGGCGCCGAGGAGAACCCAGTGGCCGGGTACCGCCTGAAACTTTTGGGGAACGCCACCCTAGAGGTGGAAGGGCAAGTCCCTGTGCGCCTGGAGCGCAAGGTCGCCGGGGTGCTGGCCTATCTGGCCCTGGAGGGCCCTACCCCCCGCTCCCGGCTGGCCGGGCTCTTGTGGCCCGAGGTGCCCGAACACACGGCCCGCAACAACCTGGCCCAGGCCCTGCGCCGACTGCGCCAGGCGGCTGGCGGGTACCAGGCGACCAGCGGGGAGGAGGTGCTGCGGCTTTCGGAGGGCCTCGAGGCCGATGCGGCCCAGATGGTGCTCTTCGCCTTCCAGGGACGGTATGCCGAGGTGCTCGGCCTCGAGGGCGAGCTGCTCAGGGGCCACGACTACGACGACTGCCCCGACTTCGCCGACTGGCTTCTGGCCCAGCGGGAGCACTTGGCGGGGTTGTGGCGTGGGGCTTTGGAGGCCGAGGCCGCACGGCTGGAGCAGGAAGGCGATCTGCGGGGTGCGTTGGCCCAGGCCCTGCGCCTCCAGGAGTCGGACCCCTTTTCCGAGGAGCACCTCCGCCGGGTGATGCGCCTGCACTATCTGCTGGGTGACCGGGGGGCGGCTTTATCCGCTTACCATCGGGGCCAGGAGCGGCTGCGGCGGGAGTTGGGGGTAGACCCCCTGCCCGAGACCCAGGTCCTGAGGCACATGATTGCGCGTGGGACCGTCCTCCCTGGGCCCAAACCGCGACCCCGCCGGGAGATTCCGCTTGCGCTCTTGCAGCCGCCGGTGTTGGCAGGTCGGGAACGAGAGTGGGCCTTGCTGGAAGAAGCCTGGCAAGCCGGCAAGGCCGTCTTTCTCACCGGCGAGCCCGGAGTAGGCAAAACCCGGCTCCTGCGAGACTTCGCCCGCTCCAAAGGCACCTACATCTGGGCGGCGGGCCGGCCGGGAGACCAGGGGACGCCGTTTGGCCTCCAGGCACGGGGCTGGCGGGAGGCCCTCCGGCAGTTTCCCGAGATCCGCCTACCCTCCTGGGCGCGACGGGAGCTTGCCCGTATCCTTCCCGACCTCTTTCCCGAAGCCCCCAGGTCAGGGAAGGACCCCGCCAACCGGCTCCGCCTCTTCGCCGCCATAGCGGAGCTGGTGCGGGAACTGGGAAGGTGCGTGGGCGTGCTGGCGATGGACGACCTGCACTACATGGATGCCGCCAGCGCCGAAGCAGCTGCCTATCTGATGGCCCAGTTCGTGCCCACCCCTCCCGGCGTGCCCCGCAACCTCAACGCCTACCGCCGGGGGGAGCTTCCGGCGGCGGCCCAGGCTACCATTGATGGATTGGTGGAGGCGGGGTTGGCGGTGCAGATTGTCCTCGAGCCCCTTCGGCCCACCGAGGTGGAGGCGCTATTGGCCTCGCTGGACCTTCCGGACCTATCCCCCGCGCGCTTGGCCCCAGCGCTTTGCCGCCATGCTGGGGGCAACCCCTTCTTCCTCCTGGAGACCCTGCGCGCCCTGTGGGAGGCAGGGGAGTGGCCAGGAAAACCAAGCCGCTTCCCGACTCCCCCTCGGGCCCGGGAGCTGATCGCCCACCGCCTGGGAACCCTGTCCTCAGCGGCCCTGCGCCTGGAAGGGCAAGATCGAGGTGGTCACTGTCGGGGGGCTGACCTTCTACCGCGAAACCCTCGAGCCCGGCTGGCAGTGGTCCAAGCACGTCAAGCCGGTCGTGGGGGGAGAGAGCTGCCAGCGCTTCCACGTGAAGATCTTTCTCGCGGGGCGTCAGCGGGTCCGCATGGATGACGGCAGCGAGATGGAATTTGGTCCTGGAGATTTGGCGATCATCCAGCCTGGACACGATGCTTGGGTCGTTGGCGATGAAGCAAACGTCTTGATCGAGCTCGCAGATGTCGTCCGGCGACCCACTCCTTGACCCGGTTGCCCGCGTGAAAAGAGGGGGTAATTATGGCGGACCTTCCCACGCCTGACGCGGTCCTCGAGGCCAAGACCAAACCGCACAACAGCGGGTAAAGGATTTTCCAGCTCATCGTACATTCCTTCCCTGACGCGCAGCGATCCGGCTCTCGAGAATGGTGCGGAAGCTACGGCCGCTCATCACAGCCAGCCTTGCAGGCGCGCTTCTTTGGTCGGCCATACTCGCGAGCGTTCTCAAGTCGTCAATGCTCAACTCGCCGTCCACCGATAGCTCACGCACGTCGCGCAC
>NZ_JHVI01000053.1 GCF_000620065.1 Meiothermus cerbereus DSM 11376
CCGCCGGGTAGCCGGGTGAGCCTTGCGGCTCTCCCAGCCCCCTCAGAACCGTGCGTGCGACTTTCACCGCACACGGCTCAAGCCTTCAAGCCCTTGTACCCAACTCGCTGATGGTGCGCGTGATGGCACCAGCGATGCACCAACATCCGGTTGTCTAACGTGTTCTGTCCCCCAGCGTGTCTCGGCTTGACGTGGTGGTCGTCCATATCCTCCACTGCAAGCGGAAGACGGCACATACCACACACGCTGTCTTGACGGCGCAGGAGTTCCAATTTGTCTTTCTGGTGAATCTGTCGCGCAATCGTGCGCTTATGTCGGTTCTGCCAGTAGTCCCGCAGCGCCGGGTCGAAGGGCGATGATTTCCCTTCCACCTTCGTGAAGCGGGTGACTGGCGTAGCCGAACGGCGCAGAAGTTGTGCGCTGCCCTGGTAGAACGTCCAGAGGCCGTCATTGCGGAAGTACCGCTGCTTGACCCATTTGGCGGGTTTGTTGGGGTGTCGGCGTCTGGCCCACACCCACAACATCTGCCACATCCTATGGTCAGCCTTGTCGAAGGTTTCTTTAGCCGCGCAGTGACGGTAATAGTTCGCCCATCCACGAATGACGGGGTTAAGGTCACTGATTACCTGACCTGCTGGAGTCTGTTCGTGGCTCTTCAGGTACGCCTTGATGCTCCGCAGATGTTGCAGCACCTTGTCTTTGGCAGGTTTGGTGAGCAACGTTCCCTTGAAGCGGCGTACGGTGAACCCCAGAAAGTTGAACCCTTCATCTACATGGACGATGCGGGTCTTGGCTTCGCTGAGTTCCAGACCGCGTTGCCGTAGGAAGTCCGTGAGTTTGGGCATCACGTATTCCTCCAACCCCTCTTTTGAGGGCGCGGTCACCACGAAGTCGTCCGCATAGCGGACGACGCTCAGTCCCCGGTTGAGTCCCTTCCGCTTGGCCGGGGCAACAGGGTTGCCCCGCGCATCTTCCGCTCCGAACAGCCGTTCCAGGCCGTCAAGAGCAATGTTCGCCAGAAGCGGCGAGATGATGCCGCCTTGGGGCGTTCCTGCGGGGCTGTTCGACTTGTGCCCGAACTCCACCACCCCTGCCTTAAGCCAGCGGCGGATGACCTTCGTGAACATCGGAAGCTTGCTCAGCAGGGCGTCATGACGGATGTTGTCAAAGCATCCGCTGATGTCGGCATCCAGCACCCATTCGCTGCATCCGCGCTTATTCATGGTGGTATGGATGGCGGTAATGGCGTCCATCGTGCTTCTTCCCGGTCGGAACCCGTAAGAGTTGGCCTCAAAGCGGGATTCCCATTCCGGCTCAAGTGCGAATTTCACGATGGCCTGCATCACCCTGTCCTTCACGGTTGGAATCCCCAGCGGACGGATTTTCCCGTTAGCCTTCGGGATGTAGACCCTTCGGACAGGCTTAGGTCGGTAGCCCTTCAGGGTCAGACCTTCCTGAAGGAGTTGAATACGGGCTTCCGGTGTGTCTACGACAACGCCGTCCACCCCCGGAGTGTGCTTGCCTGGATTCTGCTGGGTCACCTGACGAATGGCCAGCATCTTCGTAGCAGTTGAGCGAACGAGGAGCTTTTGAAGGTTCTTCACCTTCGCGTGTTCTCCGTTCTGGGCGGCCCGGAAAATTCGTTCCTGAAGTCGCCTTACTTCCCCTTCGGCAGCAGTCCAGTTGATGTTCTGCCACTTCAAGGGTTGTCCCTTGGTCTGTTCAATGACCAGCATTGTCTAACGTCTCCTTGGGTGAGGGCGATAAGGACTTGCAATTCCGGCGAAGACCACTACTGGAAGTCAGCGCCCTTTCAGGCTGGGTATCTCCGCTTTTGCGGCCCTATCCCCACCGTTCCAGTGGGGCCTTCGCTTTTTCCACGTTCCTTTACCCCCTGCACCGTCCCCGTTCCTTGCGGTTCGGATACCACCGAAGTGGGGTGCGTGGGGTTTACCCTGTTGACCGAAGAGGATTCAAACGCTTGGGGGTGGGTGCCATCTGTGACCCGGTGGGATTTATGAATACCGCTGGCCGTAGCCGTACCGACCAGTCCTACCCACTTACCATTTTGGTTCTGGCGTGACAGCCTCTTTCGCCAGTTCGCCTTAACGGGCCGTACAAACGATGGTTCGCTTTCGCTCACCCGTCCCAAGCTCCCCCTAGTTCGAAGCAGGGTTGAGGCTCCCTGCTGCCGAAACATTGTCCCCAAGGCTCCGCACGTCGGATTACTCCTTCGCACGCTTGGGTAGGGGCATCTGGGTATTACAGAGTCCATTACTGGTATTCCTCTCCGACCCTTTCAGGTCGCAAACGGCT
>NZ_JHVI01000054.1 GCF_000620065.1 Meiothermus cerbereus DSM 11376
CCACTCATTGTCCGAAAGATCGCTTGGGTAGCAGCTTGCTCGACTATTCATGCTCGATTATATCGTCTGGGAAAGTTTTAAGACAGTCTCTTAGAGGTGGTACATCCGATATGAACCCCACCTGAAGCTTTCTGTTTAGTTCAGGTCAAAACCGACTGTGCTGTAATGCCAACTCTTGCCGCAGCTTCGGCTGGGACCCCAGCAAAAAGAATGAATCAAGGACTCCCTACACCTGGCGCCTCACGATGAGCGCGGTGGCGTTGTCGGGTGCCCCGGCCTCGAGCGCCCGCTGCACCAGGGCTTCGGCGGCGGCCTGGGAACTTTCGGCCTGATTCAATATCTGGGCCATCTGGGCTTCGCTCACCTCGCCCCAGACCCCGTCGGAAACGAGCAGCAAGGCCTCGCCGACCTCGAGGGTAGCGGAAAGCTGGCCGGTGGTGGTCTCGAGGGTTTCCACGTAGCCTTCCTGGGGCTGGCGCAGGCTGCCCAGCGAGCGCAAGACCTGGTTGCGGTCGGGGTGGCGCATGGCCTCTTCGCGGGTGATCATCTGGCTGGTTACCAGGGCAGCGACCAGCGAATGGTCGCGGGTGAGCTGCCTAAGCTGCCCCTGGCGCCAGAGGTAGATGCGGGTGTCGCCCACGTGGGCCACGGTGTAGCGCGTACCCCACAGGATCACCCCGCTCAGGGTGCAGCCGCCCTCCTGTCCTGCCAGGGCCTCGAGCACGGCCTGGTTGGCAGCCCAGACCAGCTGCACCCCCCAGTCGGACTGGGCCTGGGGGTGGTCGAGGGGGTGGGGCAGGCTGCCTCCAATGAAGGTCTCGACGGCGGCCTGGCTGGCCCGCTCGCCCGCGGCCATGCCGCCCATGCCGTCGGAAACGCAAGCCCTGAGCAGCAGGGTGCGGCCAAACTCCGACTGGACGCGCTCGAGGCGGTACGAGTAGGCGTCCTGGTTGTAGTGGCGGCTGGGGTTGAGGCCCACGCTGGTGGCCTCGCCCAGCTCGAGCACCACCTCCACCTCGCTTGGCCGCCAAAGCCTTTTGAGCAGGGCCAGGGCTTGCCTGGGAGTGACCCGCTCCTCCAGGGGGGCCAGCATCTGCGCGAGGGCCTGGGGAACCCCTGGCAGCGGAATGCCCGCCAGCAAAAGTTCGCTGGGCCCTTCTACCGGCAGCGCCGTGCCGGTCAGCAGCTCGAACAACAAGGCCCCCAGCAGGTAAACCCCGGTCTTGCTGCTCAGGGGCGCTTCGGCCAGCACTTCGGGCGGGGTAAAGCCCTGCCGCCAGACCTTAGGCGGCGGCTCACCCAAGCGAGCCAGCCGGGGAGGCAGGGCGAGGCGGGGGCCCTGGTTGGTCTGACGCAAGGCCTGGGGCTCGAGGTCTACCAGGGCCAGCCCCTTGAGCTCGAGGAAGTAAACCAGCTGGGCCAGCGGCTGCACCACGGCCAAAGCTGCCGGCAGCGCAAGGGGCGGTTGGATGGGCGGGCCGTCCAGGGCCTCGAGGGCCGTTCCCTCGGGCCCGGTGTAGACCAGCCGGGGTAGCAGGCGGTGGTGATCCAGCCCGGCCAGCAGGCTGGCATCGTACCCTGGCCTGACCAGCAAGGCTTCCTCGCCCCGCCGGGCGGTCATCCACCCCCCCCAGAAGGGGCTGCCCACCTCAAAGGTCAGGGGGCCCCAGGTGTGCACCGAGCCCGGCGCCAGGGTGGCGTTTTCCACTGTGGGAGGCAAAACGGCTTCCTCCAGAAAATCCCCTTCGGAAGCGGCTTTGGATGTTTGAACGCCTGGGGGTGGCAGGCCCATGTCGGGGTGGACCATACCCTCGGCCTCGGCCTGCAAAATTTCCTGGATTTCCTCTTTGTTGGGGCCCTGATCCGGCCTGGATGTTTGAACGCCAGGGGGCGGCAGCTCCTC
>NZ_JHVI01000055.1 GCF_000620065.1 Meiothermus cerbereus DSM 11376
CCCCCTTCGGCCCCACGTCGCGCACCTTGACCTCGGCCACTTGGCCCGCCACCGGCGACCGGACAAGCTGGCGCTCGGCCTCGCGGCCCTTGCGGCGCTCGAGCCGGGCGGCCTCGAGGGCGGGGCGCACCTCCTCGAGCAAGGCGCTCTTGCCGTAACCCGGCGGGGCCGAGAGCACCACCCCGCGCCCGGCCCGCACCGAGAGGAGCAGCGCTCGGCCTTCCTGCTGTCTGCCTGCGAACATAACTCCAGACTAACAGACTAACAGAATAACAGAATAACAGAGTACGTAACTCTGTAAGTTACGTACTCTGTAAGTTTGGAGAATACAGACTTTCCAACCTACAGAGTTTGCAAATACACGAGTTCCAGACTCTGTAAGTTTGTAGTTCACAAACTTCCGAACTTACAGACTTTTGAAGCCCCTGCGGCAACGACCACAGAAAGACTTACAGCACGCGCGTACCGGTGGAGAACTTCTCAACTCTTTACGCAGCTCATGACAGCCATGAGTTCCCGGGGGGTAAAGAAGGTGAGAAAGCGGAGGGCCTGCTCTGGTTCTCCCTTGACCCGGTATATAGGAACTATGTCGTTCGAGATGCTCTCCAGCTCAACCCCGGCACGCAGCGCGTTACTGGATGCGGTTGCCAGCCCATCCATGGAGACAAAGTAGAGCAGCATACGATTTCCCGCCAGCTCGATCCAGCCGTAGATGTACCGCTTACCCGGAACGTCTTTGGATACCTGGCCGTAGCTCTGCAGCAGGTAGAGGTTGTTATCCAGACGCTTGAACCATGCGGGATCGCCAGCCATCTGGTAACCATTGGGGGTTACCTTGACCTCCGTAGAGCTTTCCTTCCCGTTGATGTCCTTGCAGCGCCAGTTGCCTACGCCGGGGAAGGCATCTGTGCGGCTTAGCGCTGGCTTGTCTGAAGTGAATATGCACCCTGAGAGGAAAAGGGCCAGAGCGCCCAAAAGCATAAGTTGCAGCACCCTCATGTTGCTCTCTATAGCATGTCGAGCCTGTCGGTCCTGCGAGAACCGACCACCTTGCGCCCTCTGGCTACTTTGGGTATTCTGGCCCCGTGTCCAAGCCAGTCTTCCTCGCCCCCGAAGAGCTAGCCTCCGCCCTCCGGGTCCACCCGGAAACGGTGCGGGGCTGGATCCGCTCGGGCAAGCTCCCCGCCCAGAAGGTGGGGCACCTATGGCGCATTCCCTGGGAGGAGGCCGCCCGGCTCGCGGGGAGCGAGGCACGGCTGGAAAAGGCCCTGAAGGAGGGGAGGGGATGAGGGTGGTGGCGGTGCTCAACGGCAAGGGCGGGG
>NZ_JHVI01000056.1 GCF_000620065.1 Meiothermus cerbereus DSM 11376
CCCCGTCCCTATCCCGGTCAAAGCGGTGCGGGTCCGGGGGAAGAACCTTGAAGCCCCGGTAGGGGATGTCCCCGCAGTCCAGGTCCGGGGGCGGCGGGGGAATGCACACCGTGGGGTAGGCCGGGTCGCACCCCTTCCGGCTTTCTGTGCCCGGGGTGGTGCCTTAAGGACTCGAGGCCCTCAAGACCTGGTACAAGCGGGTGCTGCGGGAGTGAGACTCCCTGGACTTCCGCCCGGGGAGTCGTCACAATGCGGGGGATGGCCCTGCGCCCCACAGACGAGCAGTTGCAGGCGGTGGAGGCCTACCGCTCGGGGCAGGACCTCAAGGTGGTGGCCGTGGCGGGCAGCGGCAAGACCACCACCCTGCGCCTGATGGCCGAGGCCGACCCGGGGAAGCGGGGACTGTACCTGGCCTTCAACCGCTCGGTGCGGGAGGAGGCGGCCCGCAAGTTTCCCCGCCAAGTTCGCCCCTATACCCTGCACGGCCTGGCCTACCGCATGGCGGTGTCCCGCCACGAGGGCTACCGGGCCAAGTTCGAGGCGGCCCAGGGCCACCTCTCGGCCCCGGTGGTGGCGGAGGCCCTGGAGGTGCGGCACCCCCTGCTCCTGCACGCGGTGCTGGGGACCCTGGAGGGCTTTTTGCGCTCGGAGGCGGAGACCCCCGAGCCGGGGATGATCCCCCGGGCCTACCGGCTGGCCCGGGCGGGGACCAAGTCCTGGCCCGAGGAGGAGGCCTTCATCCTGCAGGGGACGGAAACCCTCTGGCGGCGGATGACCGACCCCCAAGACCCCTTCCCCCTGCCCCACGGGGCCTACGTGAAGCTGTGGGCCCTCTCCGGGCCGGATCTCTCCTTCGCGGGCGCCCTGCTGGTGGACGAGGCGCAGGACCTGGACCCCATCTTCCTGCGGGTGCTGGAGGCCCACCGAGGCCGGGTGCAGCGGGTCTACGTGGGGGATCCCCGGCAGCAGATCTACGGCTGGCGGGGGGCGGTGAACGCTATGGAGAGGCTGGAGGCCCCCGAGGCCCGGCTCACCTGGAGCTTCCGCTTCGCCGAGAGCCTGGCCCGCTTCGTGCGGAACCTGACCGCCCTGCGGGACCGGCCCGTGGAGGTGCGGGGGAAAGCCCCCTGGGCCACCCGGGTGGACGCCGCCCTGCCCCGCCCTCCCTTCACCGTCCTCTGCCGGACCAACGCCGGGGTGGTGGGGGCGGTGGTGGCCACCCGCGAGCTGCACCGGGGCCGGGTCCACGTGGTGGGGGGGG
>NZ_JHVI01000057.1 GCF_000620065.1 Meiothermus cerbereus DSM 11376
GCCAGTCGTAGGTGGTGTTGTGGGCCCGCAGGTCAGGTACTTGCATCAGGTATGGAATGGGGCTGGGTATCCTTGGGGTTTCGTTCATACTGCATATGATGAAAGCCTGGCGCGGCAAAAAGGCGAAGGCTCCATCTCCCAGCGTGAGGGCGGGCGCTGGGCAGCGTTTTGCTATTTCAATAACTTCATCAATTGCTCGGGCCGGATAATCCGGGTATTCCCTACTTTTTTGAGGGATAGGACATGCTCTTCATCCAGACTAACCAAATAGTTGGCTTCGCCTTCAGCAGCAATCGCCAGTATCAGGTCATCATCGGGGTCTACCGAAAGGGGCCTGCCCTTGCTGTACGACACCAACTCAGCCTTAGCCTTCAGGGTGTTGATCATCGCTCCAGCTTGAGCAGGGCGAATAATGCCTTTGAACTTGACATAGTGGCTTACCCGGCGCAACTCCGCAAGCTGTGCCTTAGAGGTTAGCAAGGTAAACCGCCCGTTTCGCCATGCCCAGTACACCCGTGCCACGCGGGACGTTGGGGCAATCAGGGTAGCGATGTAGATGTTGGTGTCAAAGACCACCCTCATCGCTTTTTACGGGCTTGTCGTACGGCATCTACCGCTATTTGGACGGCTTGCTCCTCGCTAATCTTGCTGGCTTTGGCCCCAGGTTTACTTACCTCGGCATCCCAATCCGACAGCTGTACGGCCTCATCTAGGATTTTCTCTAGCTCCTTGACCCACCTGCGCCCCTTGACCCGCTTGAAGGCCTCGAGCTTTTTACTGATTGCTTCGGGTAAAGCCGTAGCCATAGCTAGAGGATAGCATGCCCCGTCGCGGCAAAGGCGAAGGCTCCATCTCCAGCGCGGGGGCGGGGGTTCACCCCCATTGCTGAACCTTAAGCCTCGGGAAGTGAACCCGCTGACCTCTTAGAGACTGTCTTAAAACCGTCTAGGAAGCCAATCTTCTGACCATAAGTCGGATCATCGCCGTGTAGATAAAGGTTTCTGAGGTTTCGGGCAGG
>NZ_KK211061.1:0-42787 GCF_000620065.1 Meiothermus cerbereus DSM 11376
CAGGAACGCAGCCAGGTGGGGGAGCTCTCCCAGGCGGTGCAAGCTGTTACCAACCAGCGGGTCGAAATCGCATACGTAGATCAGGGCTATACAGGCTCGGAGGCGGAGCAGGCGGCTGCGCAGGAAGGGATAGCGCTGTGTGTGGTCAAGCTGGAGGAAGCCAAAAGAGGCTTCGTGTTGCTTCCCCGGCGTTGGGTAGTTGAGCGCAGCTTTGCCTGGATGGCTCGTTTTCGTCGGCTGGCGCGTGACTACGAACGACTTACCGAAACGCTGAAGGGTTTTCACTGGCTGGCCTTCTCGATTCTGTTATTACCGAAAGTTCTTGATGGTTTACGATCGGCTTCTTAGCACACTCTAGAGCGCTCTTCAGAGAGATTGGCACAACCCCAATCACAAAAAGGGCTTCACAGGCTTATTTTTGCCGCTGGGAGCAGCGGCAAAAAAAGAGAGGACCGCGATAGAGCGCCGCTGATCTGCCTCGAGCCCACGCTATGCAATCTCGATGGTTTCCTGAACGTGCAGAGGGCCGCTCAACGCCCGCTCAGCCCAGACTTTTGCACCCTCTGGGTCGTGGTCGCGGTAGTTGCCGCACTCGAACTCGCTCACCCCCGGTATGGGCTCGGCGTGGTTAACCACGTCCTGTAGGGTGGCCTGGAAGGCTTCCAGTACCTTTTGCGGCCCCGGTTCGCCCAGCACCACCAGGTAAAACCCGGTGCGGCAGCCCATGGGCGAGATATCCACCACCCCCTCCAGGTGAGAACGAATGTACGTAGCCAGGAGGTGCTCGAGGGTATGGATGGCCCCGGTGCTAAGGGCCTCCTGGTTGGGCTGGGCCAGACGCAGGTCGTATTTTTCGATTCGGTCGCCTTTGGGGGTTTCCTTTACCCCTGCCAAACGCACGTAAGGGGCCTTCACTTTTTGGTGGTCAAGGCGAAAAGACTCAGGCACAACCAGGGGTCTGGACATGAGGATAGTTTACTGCGTTGGGGGCCTGTTTTAACTCTTTAGCTTTTTCCACAGTTCCGGGGTCAGCAGCAAGAACACCGGGATCAGCTCGATGCGCCCCGCCCACATCTGCACAATCAGGATTACCTTGGAGAGCGGTTCCAGCCCGGCGTAACTGCCCATCGGCCCCACCTCGCCCAACCCCGGCCCGATGTTGCCTACCGCCTGGGCGCTGGCGGTAAAACCAACCACAAAGTTGTTCTCGAGCAAAGAAATCAGCAAGGCTCCAGCAGCTACCAGGGTCACATAGAGGGTAATGAAGGCTGCCACCGAGCGCATTACCTCCTCACCCAGGCTTTTGCTGCCCAGCCGAAGGGTGATGATGGCCTGGGGGTGCAACGAACGTATCAGTTCCCGCCGCACGATGGCGCCCAGAACCAGCAAGCGAATTACCTTGATGCCGCCGGCCCCCGAGCCGGCGCACCCCCCCACAAACATGGCTGCAACCAGAATGGCCTGGGCTGCCGGAACCCACAGGGCAAAGTCGGCGCTGGCGTAGCCGGTGGTGGTGATGATGGAGGTTACGTTAAAGAAGGCATGCCGGATGGCATTGCCCCAGGTATAGTCCATGTTTTGACTGTGGTGGGTCATAAGGAAAACGGCCAGCACAGAGCTAAAGGCCAGCACAATTAGCGCATAGACCCGCAGTTCCACGTCCTTTAAAAGGGGCCGGGGGTCACGCGTGAAAAAAAGCTTGTATTGCAACACAAACCCTGCGCCACCCAAAAACATGAACAGGGTGCCGAACCACTGGGCCAGCGGGCTGTACTGTTCAAAACTGCGGGGGTTGGGGCTAAACCCAGCCGCAGGCAGGGTGGTGAGGGCATTGCAGATGGCTTCGAAGGGTGGGATGCCCGCAATCCAGTAACACAAAGCCGCCGCTAAGGTGAGGGCGGCGTAGACCTTGAGGATGCTTTGTGCTGCGGTGCGTAGCCGCGGGGTGAAGGGCTCCTTTTGCACCCCGGTACTCTCGGTGATGAAAAGTTGTCGTCCGGCCACCGCCAGATGGGCCAGCAAAGCCACTACCAGCACCAGAAAGCCCACCCCGCCAAACCATTGCATGAGGCTGCGCCAGAAGAACAGGCTGTAGCCAAACTGGGAGAAGTCGGACAGGGCGGTAGCCCCGGTGGTGGTGAAGCCCGACATGGCCTCAAATAAGGCATCCAGGTAGGACATGTTCCCTGAAATCCAGAAGGGTATGGCACCCAGGGCAGGTACCAGCAGCCAGATCAGGGCTATGGAGAGCAGGGCTTCGGCCCGGCCTGGCTCATGCCTGGGGTCGCCCAGTCGATGGAACCCCCAGCCCAGCCCCAGCCCTACCACCGCGCCGGTCAGGAACCCCCAGGGCGACTCGCGCAGAACCAGCGAAAGGGCCTCGAGCCCCAGCATGACCACGCCCAGGGTCAGGTACACCACGCCCAGAAAATAGTAGGCAAAGCGCAGGTTTTCCAGTGGCCAGGGTTTCGCTCTTGTCTTCATACAGAACCGATGTTAGGCCCGCAAACGGCGCCAGAGCTCGGGCGTAAACAGTGAAAATACCGCGATCAGCTCGATGCGGCCTGCCCACATCTGAAAAATCATCACGGCCTTCGAGAGGGGGTGTAGGTCGCCGTAGTGGGCCATCGGCCCCACCGTTCCCAGCCCCGGCCCCACGTTGCCGATAGCGGCTGCCGAGGCGGTAAAGGCTACCACAAAGTCTTCTTCCAGTATTCCCATCACCAGCACCCCCAGGGCAAACAGACTCACATACAGGGTGATAAAGGCCGCAACCGAGCGCATTACGTCCTCGCCAATGTTTTTGTTGCCTACCCGCAAGGGCAGCACCGCTTGAGGGTGCAGGGCCCGTTGCAGTTCCCGCCGCACCAGGGCCCCGATAATCAGCCAGCGGATCACCTTAATGCTGCCCCCCACGCTGCCTGCACTGCCGCCAATGAACATCAGCATGACCAGCAGGGTTTGAGCCGGGACGACCCACTGGGCAAAGTCGGCGGAGGCAAAGCCGGTGCCGGTGATGATGGAGGTGGTCTGAAAGAAGGCGTGGCGCAGGGCGGGCTCGAGGGCGTAGTCGTGCCGCAGGAAAAGCACGCCGGCCATGACCAGCCCCACCGTGAGCACAATCAGGGCATAGGCCCGAAACTCGGGGTCGCGCAGGGGGGCGCTGTACTCGCGGCCAAAAATGGCCCGGTATTGCAACAGCAGGTTAACCCCGGTGAGGAACATCACCCCCGCTGCAATCCACTGGGTGAGGGGGGCGTAGCCGGCAAAGCTTTGCGGGTTGGGACTAAAACCACCGGCGGAGACGCTGGAGAAGGTGTTGGCAATGGCCTCGAAGACCGGTACTCCGGTCAGCAGGTACGCGGTCAGGGTGAGCAGGGTGAGCAGCAGGTAGACCCGCAGAATGTAGTAGGCGGTCTGGCGCAGCTTGGGGGTGAGCTGCTGTTTTTGTACCCCGGTGGTCTCGGCAAAAAACATCTGCCGCCCGGCCAGCGCCAGGTGGGGTAGCACCACGATAAACAGCAGCAGAATGCCCATCCCGCCAAACCATTGGCTCAGGCTGCGCCAGAAAAAAAGCCCGTAGCTGAACTGGTCGAAGTTTGCCAGGATGGTGGCCCCGGTGGTGCTGAAGCCCGAGGTGGCCTCGAACAGGGCATCCAGGTAGCTCAGGCCCCCCGAAATCCAGAACGGGATGGCGCCCAGGATGGGAACCATAATCCACAGCCCGGCCACCGTCAGCAGGGCCTCGGCCCGGCGGGGTTCGGCCTGGGGGCTTCCCAGCTGGCGCAGCACCAGGCCCAGGCTCAATCCGATAGCGGCCCCCACAAAAAACCCCAGGGCATCTTCTCCCAGCAGCCAGTCGGCCAGGCCCAGCACCCCCATCACGGCCCCCAGCGCGATGTAGACCGTGCCGGTCATGTAGGTAGCGACCGGGATGGGGTTGGCCGATTGTGCTTTAGCGAACCTGGGCCAGGACTTCATCGGCTACCTGTCGGTCGGTGAGAACCAGAAGTTTGTCGCCGCCGGTGACCGCCAGCATGGGGGCGCGCAGGTAAACTCTGGTGCCGCGCTCGAGGGCCACCGCAATAGCCCCTTTGGGAAGCGACAATTTATCAAAAGGGGTTTCGCGGAAATCTGCCGGAAGCTCAAACTCCAGTAGTTCTACCTTGTCCTCAATAAGGGCCAGGTGGTCTACGTTGTCGGGGGCTATCCAGTCCACCACCTCGCGCACCGCTGCCGCACGGGGGGTGAGGGGGATGTCGATGCCCACATGCTCGAACAGGCGGCGGTTTTCGCCCCGGTTGACCCGGGTGATGACCTTGGCGACCCCCACCTGCTTGGCCAGGAGCGAGACCAGCAGGTTTTTCTCGTCGTTCTCGGTAACCGCCACCATCACGTCCACATGGTCGAGGCCCTCCGACTCCAAGAGCTCGAGGTCGGTGCCGTCGCCCTCGAGCACCAGCGCCCCCGGCAAGTGTTCGGCCAGCCAGGCGCAGCGGTCGGGGTTGTGGTCAATGATGGTGACCTCGAGGCGGTGCTTGAGCAGCTCTTTGGTGACCATGTAGCCCACATTGCCGCCCCCCACCACCATCACCCGTCGTACCCGCTCGCGGGGGGAAAAACAGGCTTGGAGGGCGTCGAAACCCTGGGGGGTGGCCATGAAGAAGATGCGGTCTTCGGGCTCGAGGGCCAGCTGATTGAACTCGGGGTCGGTGGCTGCAAAAAAACGACCATCGCGCAAGATGCCCGCCAGCAGGCTGCCGGGAGGCCAGTCCAACAAGACCAGCTGCTTGCCAATGTAGGGGCCACCCTCCCGCACCTGGTACTCCACAAAGCGCAGCCGACCTCCAGCAAGCACCTCGGTGTCCACGGCACCGGGGATTCGAATAACCTCCACAATTTCCTTGGCCAGCGAGCGCTGAGGCCAGAAGACCTGGTCGATGCGGGTGCCCAAAATTTCCACCGTGCGCGGGTCGGTCAGGATGTCCACGTAGGATTGCTTCCCCACAAAACACAGGGTTTCCCTGGCCCCCAGGCCTTTGGCCAGCATGCAGGCGATCAGGTTGACCTCATCCCAGTTGGTGGTTGCGATAAAGGTGTTGCACAGGTCTACCTTGGCCTCACGCAAAACCTCAGGGTCGGTAACGCTACCGATCACCACCTGCACATCCAACCCCCCCAACCGTTCCTTGGCCTCGGGGTTGGTATCCACCACCACCAGGTCGTGCTGGGTGTGTAGGGCTTTGGCAATCTGCGAGCCGATTTCGCCGCCGCCAGCAATCACGATATACATAACCGGCTCCTTTTGACAGGCCAGGCGCTAAATGCCGGCTGCCGAAGGCCTCCAGCCCGGTAGCCTGCCCGCTTTGTGCAAAGGCTGCGCTTCCAGGTGGCCGAAACCTTGTTTGGTGGCGGCTTTTCGCCAACAGCGCTGGTGGCGAGAAAAGCGATGAAAATGCATTTGTGCCGCTTGTCCAAGCCCAAACCGAGTTGCGAAGGTTCCATAACCCAAACTTGGTTCAGCTTACACCCGAACGGTCTTTTGTAGCCACGCGCTGCACCAGCGGAACCCCAGGGTGCCAGGCCACCCGCCCCACCATCTGGCCGTGCAGGTCGTAGGCTTCGGCCTGGGTAACCCGAACCCGGATGATCTCGCCGATTTTTACGGTGCCGTCGGTCTCGGCATACACCAGCCCGTCAATCCCGGGGGCGTCGTATTTGGAGCGCCCCACCACCTGGCCGGGCAGCTCGCCGTAGTCGTCCACGATGACCTCGAGGGTCTGCCCTAGCCGGGCTTGGTTTTTCTCCAGGCTAATCTGCTGCTGCAAAGCCATCAGGCGTGCCTGGCGCTCTTCCTTGACTTCCTGGGGCACAGCCCCCGGCAGGGCGTTGGCCTCGGCCCCCTCAACTTCGGAGTAGGTAAAACAGCCCACCCGGTCGAGCCGGGCTTCGGCGATGAAGTCCAGCAGCAGGGCAAAATCTTCCTCGGTTTCGCCGGGGAAGCCCACGATAAAGCTCGAGCGAATCGCCAGGTCGGGCGCGATGGAGCGCCATTCTTGCAGGGTTTTGAGGTGACTCTCGGCGCCGCCGGGGCGGCGCATGGCCCGCAGAATCCTGGGGCTGGCGTGCTGAAGGGGTACATCCAGGTAGGGCAGCAGCTTACCTTCGGCCATCAGTGGGATCAGTTCGCGCACGTGGGGATAGGGATACACGTAGTGCAGCCGCACCCAGGCCCCCAGGCCGGCCAGCTCGCCAACCAGATCCACCAGGTGGGCCCGCACCGGCTTGCCCGCGTACTCGCTGGTGCGGTGGCGAATGTCTACCCCATAGGCGGAAGTGTCTTGCGCGATTATCAGCAGTTCTTTGGTACCAGTACCCACCAGTCGGGTGGCCTCAAAGAGGATATCGGCGGCGTCGCGGCTTTTTTGCAGGCCGCGCAGCTTGGGAATGATGCAGAAGCTGCACTTGTGGTTGCAACCTTCGGCAATTTTGAGGTAGGCGTAGTGGCGGGGGGTAAGCTTGACCTGTGGAGGAACCAGGGCCGTAAAGGGGTTCTGGTCTAGCGGAACCACCCGCTGCACCGCGGCCAGCACCCGGTCTACTTCGCCAGGGCCGGTGACCTCGAGCACCTGTGGGTGGGCCTGCTGGATGACCTCAGGCCGCGCCCCCAGGCAGCCGGTCACAATCACCTTGCCGTTTTCCGCCAGGGCTTCGCCGATGGCCGAAAGCGACTCCTCGATTGCGGGCGTGATGAAGCCACAGGTGTTGACCACCACCACATCGGCCTCCTGATAGGTGGGCGCAGTCTCGTACCCCTGGGCCCGTAGGCGTGAGAGAATTTGCTCCGAATCGACCAGGGCCTTGGGACAGCCCAGACTTACAAACCCAACCTTGCCTGCCATTTGCTCTCCTGTGCGCCCTTGGCGCGACAACAGTCCCGAGTATAGCAGGTTTGCTGACCAACGGTTGGGTTGCTACTGCCCGAAACGCTGGGTGACCACCTGACCCACATTGCCCATGCGTCCTTGATCCTGGCCGTTGACAAATACCCGCACCACCCCAGCATTGCCGGCCCGCACCACCACCGGCAGGGGATAGCTGAGCTGGGTTCCGCCGGGTACGGTGCCTTCGTAGAGCTGCCGACCCGTGCGGGCGTCGGTTACCCGAATCCAGCTGGTGCCCTCGAGCCTCAGTACCAGTCCGGTACTGGGGGTGGGGCTGGCTGGACTCGCGGGGGGTGGGGTTTCGGGGCTCGAGGGAGCTGTGGGGGTAGGTGGGGGTGCGGGGGGAATCGGGGTGAGGACAAAGCTCAGGTTGCGGTTGCTTTGCAGGCTGAGCACCTGTTCGTACTTCTGGTAGCCGGGTGCTTCGATGCGGAGGGTGCGTTCACCGGCCTCGACGCGGGCCTCGAGGGGGGCCTGACCAAGCAAGAAGCCATCGAGGTAGACCCGGGCGCCTTGGGGTTGCGTGGTAATGCGCAGGCTCACCTGCTGAGGGGGCGGAGGCGCGACGGGGGCCGATGGGGTGGGCGTTGGTGCCACGGTACTGGGGCGGTTGAGGGCGCGGTATCCCCACCAGCCCAGGAGCAGTAGCACAAGCAATAGAATCAAGAGCCATCCGAAACCCAGCAAAGAAGGCGTTTTGGGGCCAGCAGTGGGGTTTGTGGGCCCTACGGTTTGGGGCACACCCGCCGGATAGAGGGCCAGCAAGGGGGCGGGGTCGAGACCCAATAGCTGGGCGTAGCGCCTGAGGTAGCCTCGCGCCAGGGGGGGTTCGGGGAGTTCGTCAAAGCGACAGTCTTCCAGGGCCTCCAGAACAGCCCGCCGCACCTTGAGAAACTCCGCCGCCTGCGAAATTTCCAGGCCCTTGGCCTCCCGGGCTTCCTTTAGCCGCTTTCCCAGCTCACACATTTCGCCCTATTCTATGCCACAAAGCGTGACTGTGCATGCGTAACGGAAGGGGCATTACCCCTGAACCAGGGCTAGGGCAATCTGGGCAGCTAAACGGGCATTTTCTTCCAAGAGCCGTAGATTGACCTCGTCGGTCTGGCCCCCGCTCAACTCGGATATGCGCCGGAGCAAAAAGGGTGTCAGGGCCTTGCCGCCAATCCCGAGCCGGGCGGCCTCCTGGGTGGCTTGCTCCACCCAGCGCTGTACCTGGACAAAGTCCAGCCCCCTGGAGATGGGGTTGAGCACCAGGCTGGCCCCCGGCAATCCCAGTTCTTGGGCAGCCCGAAAAGCCCGGGCGGCCTCCTGGGCCGACTCGACCCGGGCCGGCAGCAGGTAGGGGCTGGAAGGGCTGTGAAAGGCGGGAAGGTGGTTGGTTCGGTAGCCCAGCAGGGCTACCCCCAGCGACTCGAGCCGCTCTAAGGTGGCGGCGAGATCGAGGATGCTTTTGGGGCCTGCTGACACCACCACAATGGGGGTGCGGGAAAGCTCGAGCAAATCTGCCGACTCGTCGTAGGGGTGGGGGTGCACGCCGCCAATGCCGCCGGTAGCAAACACCCGGATGCCGGCCTTGTGGGCCAGGAAGGTGGTGGAGGCCACGGTGGTGCCGGCGCTTTTACCCTGGGCTACGAGGGCCCCAAGGTTCCACAGGCTGGCTTTGTCTGCGGTATCGTCGGCGGCGATGGCCTCGAGCTCATCTGGCGTTAGGCCCACCACCACTTCCCCTTTCAAGATGGCAATGGTCGCGGGGATGGCCCCCACCTGTCGTACGGTGTCCTCGAGTTTGCGGGCGAGCTCGAGGTTCAAGGGGCGGGGCAGGCCGTGGGTAATAACGGTGGACTCGAGGGCCACCACGGCCCGGTGGGTGTGCAGGGCCTGGGCGACATCGGGGTGTACACGCATGCCAACAGCATAAGGTAGGGGCGAAGGTAGGGGATAGCACGCCTGGCCCCGGTCAGGGCGGTCGCTTTACCGGGCGGGGCCCACCAATGCCCCGTGCAACGTAATACCAGATTCGGTTAGTTCGTCACCGAACGGTGACGAACTAACCCGACCGAAGGGATACGCTTTCTTCGCCGAGCGCAGCGAGGGGTGTGCTCTAGGATTCAAAAAGATAGCCTCTTAGCGCTTTTTATTTGAAGATTATCTTTTTGAATCCGGTATAAGGCCTGCCCTGGATGCAGGAACCATGAACAGAGGCCTTATCGTGCCCTTCACGGACGCTGCCACCCATCCGAGAGGCAAATGTGCTGTGCAGGACGAATCAATCTAGCTTTGCGGGCAGACCCGATTCCGACCGGCTCGCTTGGCTGCGTAGAGCTGCTCGTCGGCGGCGGCCAGGAGTTTTTCGTGGTTGGGGAGGGTGGGGTCGCTGCTTACGCCAATGCTCACCGTGACCTTCAGGCTGGGATGCAGGTCAGACCAGTTGTGGTTCTCGACGCGCTGCCGAACCCGCTCGCAGGCGATCAGGGCGCCCGCCAGGTCGGTTTGGGAGAAAACCAGGGCAAATTCCTCGCCGCCGTAGCGCGCGGCAAAATCTACCCCACGGCAGCCGGACTCGAGAATTTGTGCGACAATTCGCAGCACATCGTCGCCAACCTGGTGGGAGAAGGTGTCGTTGATTTGCTTGAAGTTGTCGATATCGACCAGGGCCACGCTCAAGGGGAAATTGTAGCGCCTGGAGGCGGCAAACTCGCGCTCGAGGTTTTCCTCCAGATAGCGGCGGTTGTGCAGCCGGGTGAGGGGATCCTGGCGGGCCAGGCGCTCCAGCTCGGCGGACTGCTGGCGCAGTTTGTCCAGCAGGCGCGACTTTTCGGCATTGGCCTCCTTCAGGTTTTCGATGGCGCGGGCCAGCTCGCGGTTGGCGCGGGCCAGCTCGGTGTTGCGTAGGCGTTCGATTTCCGCTTCCTGGCGTGCTTTTTCTACCTGAAACCCTGCCAGCAGGGCCGCGGTCTTTTGGGCCTGCTGCTCTTTGTACAGTTTGCGCTCAATTTCGAGAACCTGCCGCAGGTGGTACAGTGCCAGGGCGGGTTTTTGTTCTGCCTCAAAAACAGCAGCCAGGGCCTGATGGAACTCCAGCAGAGGTTTTTGTGGCCCCAGCTCCTCGGCCAGCCTCAGGCCCTGTTGCAGGGTTTGAATGGCGCTATCGGTCTGCCCCATACGGCCCAACAACGAGCCCACTTGTAGCAGTGCGCTTAGCTCACCCAGCCGGTTGCCCAGCTCCTGGTAGAGAGCTTTGCAGACCTGGAACAATTCCAGTGCTCTATCCAGGTTGCCCAGCGCTGTATGGGAGAGGCCCAGATTTTCCAAACAGGTGGCCCGTACCTGGGGGCTGCCCAGCTGCTCGGCAATCTCCAGGGCTTGCTGGTGGTAGTCCAGGGCCTCCTGGATACGGCCCAAGCGCTGAAACACCACACCCAGGTTGGAAAGCACGTTGGCCTGGCCCTGACGGTCGCCCAGCATCTTCTTGATGGCTAGGCTTTCACGGTAGAGCTGAACTGCCCCGGAAAGGTCGCCTACCTCGAGGTAGACCAGACCCAGGTTGTTCAGGGTTCCGGCTTCGCTGAGGCGGTCGTCCAGCTCGCGTTTGAGGGCCAGGCTGCGCAGGAAGTACTTGGTGGCTTCCTGGTGGTTGCCCAGGGTGTACTGAACGATGCCAACGCCATTCAGGGCATTGGCCTCCAGGGCTTTTTGCTGGTGTTTTCGGCTCTGCTCGAGGGCTTCTAGGTAGTACTCGAGGGCCCGGGGAAAGCTGCCCTGAAAGTAGTGGAGGTTGCCCAGTGCGTTAAGGGTGTCTATTTCGCCTTTAAGCTGGCCTGCTCTGCGCAAAACCGCCAGGGCTTCCTCCAGGCAGCCCTGGGCTGCGGGCAGATTGCCCTGGCGAAAATGGAAATCGCCCAGGTTTTTGAGGGCCAGACCCCGTCCTGCCGGGCTGGTCTGGTCTTCTGATAAAACCAGCATCTCCTCCACAAGCTGTCCGGCCCGCCGCAGGTCGTTATAGCGCAAGAACTGGTATAGCTCATCGAGCAAGTGCAGTTTCTCCGATGGCGGTTGGGGCTGGCTTAGCTGGGCCTCGAGGGTCTGGAGGGTATGGTTCATAGCCTGAAAGTCTTGCCCTTTGCCATACATATTACGGGTTCCGGCTGCTTTTTGCTAAGCCTTGTTCCAGCGCCCTGGTCCAGTGGTGCGGGCATCTTGCCACAGAACACCCTGCTTGTTTTGTGGTGTAAAATTGAACCAGAAAGCGCAGTTTTTTGGCCTGTAATATGCCATCCTGCCTGCATGGCGAGATGGCTCATGCTGGTTCTTTTTGGGTTTTTGTTGTTTTTGGGACTGGCGGGCTGGGCGGCCTATGCTTTTCTGATTCGTCCGGCCCAAACCCTGGTCAGCGATTTTCGGCAGATCATCGCACTGGATAAAAGCGTTGAGCGACAGGCTGCATACACACCCCCTGCCGATGCGCGGCTAAGCCCCGAGCAGCTGCAGCGCTTCCTGCGGGTGCAGCGCGATGTGAAGCAGCAACTTGGGGAGCGCTACCGGCGGCTAGAGGCCCGGCTTAACCAGTTGGCCAACCAGAAGGCAGGACAGCCAACGCTGGACTACCGCACCGCCCTGGACTTATTCCGCGAAGGGGGCTCGCTGGTGCTCGAGGCTAAAAAGATTCAGGTTCAGGCGCTCAACCAGCACATTTTTTCGCTCGAGGAGTACGCCTGGGTGCGGGCCCAGGTGTATGCAGCCCTGGGTTACGGCATACCGAGCCTGAACCCCCAGGAAATCCTGCGCCAGATTGCGGCCAGGGACTTTAATCCCAAAGTCGAGCTCTCCAAACCCGAAGCCCCGGCGGCCAATGTGCGGCTGGTGGAGCCTTACCGCGACGAGCTGGTGAGCTATTATCCGTTCACCTGGTTCGGGTTGTAGCCTGGGCAGTACCTGCAAAACCTGAAAAGCCACAGCCCTGGTGGCATTTGGTGTGCTGAACAAACAATGAATTTTACCGTACTTTTTTATAATGGATAGATGCAGCAACCCAGGCGCCTGGAAAAGGCCAAGGCAGGTGGGGCCAACCTGCTGACGGGCTACCTTGTTCTGTTGGGCGTTCCCGAGTTGCAGCTTCAGCAGCGCCTACTGCGCCCCCTCGAGCGCAAGAGCGCGGGTTTGCTGGCTTACCTGACCTTAGAAGGCCCCACCAGCCGCTCCAGGCTGGCGGGCCTGCTATGGCCGGATTCCTCCGAATCCACCGCCCGTAACAACCTGGCCCAGGCCCTTAGGCGGCTCAAGCAGGCCGCCGGGGCGGAGGTGGTGTGGGGCGGCGATGTGCTCGAGCTGCAAGGCTTGCAGGTAGATGTGGCCGAGTTTCAGGTGGCCCACTTTGCGGGCCGCCATCCGGAGGTGGTGGCTTACCAGGCGCAGCTTCTGGAGGGGCTCGACTACGACGACTGCCCTGAGTTCGAAGACTGGCTCTTGCTGCAGCGGGAAAAGTTGGCCGAGATGTGGCGGGCTTCCCTCTGGGCCCTGGCCCATGACCTCGAGCAGGCCGGGCAGTACCGCGAGGCGCTGGTCTACGCCGAAGCCCTGCTCGAATCGGACGCGCTCTCGGAGGCGGCCTACCGCCAGGTGATGCGGCTTTTGTATCTGCTGGGCGACCGAAGCGCGGCATTGGCCGTTTTTGAGCGCTGCAAGGCCATTCTTTTGCGGGAGATGGGGGTAGCACCCCTGCCCCAGACCCAGGAGCTGCGCCACCAGATTGAGCGGGGGGAGCTGCTGGTCCCGGCCATCCCGGCGCAGCGCCCGGAAATCCCGCTGGCGGTGTTGCGCCCGCCCCGGCTTCTGGGGCGCGAGGCCGAGTGGGCCCGCATGGAAGCCGTCTGGGAAGAGGGGCAGGCCCTGCTGATTGCGGGCGCACCGGGCGTGGGCAAAAGCCGGTTGTTACAGGACTTTCTGTATAGCCGGGGCCCGGCGCTGCTGTTTGAAGCCCGCCCGGGCGACCAGGACATTCCTTACGCTACCTTTAGCCGCTTCTGCCGAAAGATTCTGGAGCAATTTCCCGGGCTTCTACTGCCGGACTGGGTTCGGCAGGAGCTGGCCCGCCTGCTGCCCGAGCTGGGGCCGGCCCAGCCCCCCATCCAATCCAGGGCCGAGAAGCTGCGCTTCTTTCAGGCCAGCGCCGAGCTGGTGCGCCTGGCGGTGGCAGAGGGGCTGGCGCGGCTGGCCGTGGACGATTTGCAGTTTGCCGATATGGCTAGCCTCGAGCTCCTGCACTTTGTGCTGAGCCCCTACTGGGGACAGCCGGGCGCGCTCGCCACCGCGCTGGCCTTTCGCGCCGGTGAGCTGCCGGAATGGGTACAGGCGCTCTTGGAGCAGGCCATCCAGGGCGGGCAGGCCGTGCAGATCAGCCTGCAACCCCTGGACGCGCTGGCCGTGCAAGGGCTGCTGGCGAGCCTCGAGCTGCCCAGCCTACAAGACGACGTGCTGGGCTGGGCTGCGGCCCTCGTCCGCCACACCGGGGGCAACCCCTTTTTCCTGCTCGAGACCCTTCGGAGCCTGTGGGTGTCGGGGGGCCTGGGCCAGCCCAGACCGGGCCACCTGCCGATCTCGAGCAAAATCACCACCCTGATCCAGGCCCGCCTCGAGCGCCTTTCCCCCGAGGCCCTGCGGCTGGTTCGCACGGCAGCGGTGGCCGGGCCCGACTTTTCCCCAGAGCTGGCCGCGGCGGCGCTACAGACCACGCCGCTGGCGCTTTTGCCGCCCTGGGCCGAACTCGAGGCGGCCCAACTGTTGCGCGGCAATGCCTTTGTCCACGACCTGCTCTACGAGGCCACCCTGAGCGGTGTTCCGGCCAGCATCAAAACCTATCTACATCAACAAATCGCACTGTATCTGGAAAGCAAGCAGGCTGATCCAGCCCGCATCGCAAGCCACTGGCTCGAGGGCGAGCCTGGTCGGGCTATTCCTTTTCTCACCCAAGCGGCCAAGCAGGCTGAGAATTCTTATCAACTGCTCGAGGCGGCCCACTTTTACCAGCGGGCGATTGAAATCGCCGAGCGCCAGGGCGACGAGACCCAGAACTTCGACTTGCTGGAGGCCCTTAGTGGGGTCATGGGCCGCTACGACACCGGCTCGCAGCACAAGGCCCTGATCCAGCGGATGCTGGGCCTGGCCCGTACCCCACACGAGCAGGCCCGGGCCTGGCTGTGCGAGGCCATTCGACTGGGAGAGCACGGCTTTGGCGCCGATGCCGAGCAGGCCGCGCGCAAGGGTTTGGATCATATCCAGGGCATAGACCAACCCGAGTTGCGCATCCGGCTTCTGGATGCCCTGGCCCAGTCGCTTTTTGTGCAGCACAAAACCACCGATTTGATCGCTATTTTGCAACAACTTCGAGATATTCATCGGGCGCGGGGCGACGAGCTGCAGGCAGCCATCTGCACTTCGCGCCTGGGTATTGCCTTCGACCAGCTCGAGCGCCACCGCGAGGCCCTGGCCTACTACCAGGAGGCCGAACCGGTTCTGGAGCGCTCCGAAAACCGCCTCATGCGGGTTGGTTTTCACCACAACCGCGGGGTCTGCCTGGCGGCGCTGGGCCTGGCCGAAGCGGCCCTGGAGGCCCAGCTCCAGGCGGGGCGTCTACTGCAGGGCATGCAGGGGGTGGTAGGCCGCCTGGTGCACCACTGCAACAACCTGGCCCTGCGCTACCACGACCTCGAGCGCTACCGCGAAGCCCAGCAAGCCCTGCAGCAGGCCCTGCAGATCGTGCCGGAGGAGTGGGGCTGGACGCGGGCTTTTAGCGAGTACCAGATGGCCCGCCTGTACGGGGTGTGGGGTGAGTGGGCGCTGGCTTGGGACTGGCTGGGCCGCGCTTTGGGCGAACCCGAGCTGCCCCGGCGTGACGAGGCCACCTATCGGATTCTAGGGCTTTTGCTGGCGCACCGGCGCGGAGAAGAGACTGACCCCTGGATAGAGAAGCTGAACGAGCTGTTTTCCGGTGAGCAAAGCCAGGCCTATGGACGCTTTCTTTTGGCTAAAGCCCGGGTGCTGCCTCCCAAGCAGGCCCTGAAGAGCTGCCAGGAGGCCCTAAAGCTGGCCCAGCAAAACGATTGGCCGGCCCTCCAGATCGCAGCCCATGCCCTGTATTCCCAGATTTTGTTGCAGGCAAAACGCCACTCCGAAGCCCTAGTTCATTCACAGACGGCCATGCAATTGTTGGAACACTACTGGCCTGCGGGGTGCTCGAGGCTCGAGGTGCTGTGGACCCACTACCGTGCCCAGGCAGCCCACCGCCAGAGCGACAAGGCCCTGCTTCGGCAGGTGCTCGACTACTTGTTGCAGATTGCCGAAAACCACGTGCCCCCCCAGCACCGGCAGAGCTTTTTGCGCCAAAATCCCCTGTCTAAAGAGATCGTTCAAGCGGCCCAAGCTGCAGGAATTGCAACCACTTAGCCCCTGTCATCCTCCAGTCATGCTAGTGTGCCTATGGTCTCAAAGAGCAAGCAGACAGGAGGAACACTATGTATGCGAAGTGGCTATTGGCAGGAATGTTGCTGGTAACGCTGACGGCCTGTCCCGGCGAGGGGCCGGGCAACATTGGGGGCGCGGTTTCGCTGGGCTCGAGCATCACCGGGCAGCGGCTGGACTTTCAGGTGGGCCAACTGCGCCGCACTGGAGCGCCGCGCTTTGTGCCGGGCGAGGTGCTGGTGGAGTTTCGCGGTGGGGTTAGCCTGCAATCGCTGGGTAGCCTGCGGCTGGAAGTCCAGGGCCGCCTGGTGGAACTGCAGCAGGTACGCCCCTTGGGGCTTGCCCACACCGCACTCTACCGCGCCAGCCTGAGCGAAGCCGAGACCCCCGCCTTGCTCGAGGCCCTGCGCCGCCGCCCGGAAGTGGCCTCTGCCGACCTTAACTGGCTCGAGCAGCCTCTGGCCGTCCCCAACGACGAGTTCTACCACTTGCAGTGGCACTACCCCGCCATCAACCTGCCCCAGGCCTGGGACCGTACCACCGGTAGCAACAGCGTGGTGGTAGCGGTGTTGGACACCGGGGTGCTTTACCGTGCGGGCAACCCGTCTGTGTCCCACCCCGACATTGGAGACCGGCTGCTGCCGGGCTACGATATGGTCTCACCGATTGGCGGCCCCAACCCCTACGCCAACGCAGGCGACGGTGATGGGCGCGATTCCGATCCCTACGATGTAGGAGATCAACAAAGCACCAGTTACCACGGTACCCATGTGGCGGGCACCATTGGGGCGGCCACCGACAACACCACTGGGGTAGCTGGTGTGAACTGGCAGGCCCGCCTCCTGCACGTGCGGGTAATTGGCCTGCTGGGGGCCACTATCGCCGATCAGATAGACGCCATTCTGTGGGCTGCGGGCCAGCCGGTAACAGGCGCGCCCATCAACCCCAACCCGGCTAAAGTTATCAACATGAGCCTGGGGGGCAAGGGCCCCTGCACCACCGCCCGGCAAAACGCCATCAACCAGGTCACCGCCAATGGTGTGGTGGTGGTGGTAGCTGCGGGCAACGAAAACGACAACGCCTCGCTCTATAGCCCGGCCAACTGCGCCAATGTTATTACGGTCGGGGCCACCGACTTTGCGGGCGCCCGGGCTCCCTACTCCAACTACGGCCCCCGCATCGATGTGATGGCCCCTGGGGGCGATGTGAGCAAAGATCTCAACAACGATGGCTATGCCGACGGTGTGCTGAGTCTGAGCCGCAACGATAGCAATGGTCAGTTTAACTACGCGTTCGAGAACGGCACCTCGATGGCGGCCCCCCACGTGGCGGGGGTGGTGGCCCTGATGAAGGCCCTTAACCCAAACCTGGGCACCGCAGAGGTTCTGCAAATCCTAAAAACCACCGCCCGGCCCCTGGACGCTACCCAGTGCTACCGCCCCAGCGGCAGCGACTGTGGGGCCGGTCTGATTGACGCCAACGCGGCCCTGGCCGCGGTACAGGGGGGCAGCACCGCGGGCTTCAGCCTCACTACCCCAAACACCAGCCTGAGCGCCCAGCCGGGCGGCAGCCTGAACGTGAACATCACCATCAGCCGCAGCGGGGGCTTTGCCGGGGCGGTGAGCCTGGGCCTTCCGGGCGCGCCTGCCGGGGTGAGCGGTAGCTTCAACCCGCCCAGCACTACCCTGAACAGCAGCACCCTCACCCTGAGCGTTGACGGTACAGTTCCCGACGGAACTTATAGCCTGACCGTGCAGGGCACTTCGGGCGGCACCACCGCCACCTTGCCCCTGAGCCTTAAGGTGGGCGCTGGAACCAGCGCCAGCATCAAAGACACCTTTGTGGTGGCCTGCTTTGTGGTCGCAAGCGGTTGTGATGAAAATAGATCCAAGGCGATTCAACTGACCCAGAGCGGTATCTCGGCCCCCTATACCATCCCCGACCTGACACCAGGTGACTATGCGGTGCTGGGCTGGAAAGACGTCAACAATAACCGCGCGGTAGACCGTGGAGATTATCTGGGCGGGGTGGTGGATCGGAGCGGCGAACTGGTGGTGGTGCGTCCCGGTAACCTTCGGGCCGACTTTCAGCTCGAGGTACTGACCAACGACCTGACGCGCCCGACGCCTGAGCAGCGCAGATGGCTTGAAAGCGCGGGCTCGAGGTAGCCCTAGCGCTTCGGACAGGCCCCTTTCGGGGCCTGTTTTCTTCAGTCATGCTCCAGTCATGCTGCCTGAACTACCGTTGGCTGGAGGAGGAGACCATGCAAACGAAAATGACGCTCTTGGCTCTTGTGGCAGCATTTGTTCTAGGTGCCTGCGGCGGTGGGGGAGGGGGTGGTGGTTTCTCGGGAAGCGTGACCGCGCCCTCGGGCGCTACCGTGCAGGGTACAGAGGTGGTGGCCTGCTTCTATATTGCTTCCACAGACGACTGCGATGAAGCCAAGAGCAAAACCACCACCATCAACACAGCAGGAAGAACAGGCAGCTTTAGCATCGAAGGGCTGGTAGCGGGCGACTATGTAATCCTTGCCGTGAACCAGGCGCAAGGGCTGATCGGCATCTATGTGGATAGCCAGGGCCAACCTGCTCTGGTCAAGCCTCCACGCAGTGGAATAAACATCCAGATGGTGGCGGCGCAGTAGTGCAAAAGTGGCCCCAGGAGTGGGGGCTCGAGCCCAATGGGATATACGGGATGGATAACCAGCTTGCGCCTTCCATAAAGTGCTACTTCCAGCCCGCAACTGACCGGCTCGAGCGAGCCACCTGAAGAATCCGTGAGCAATTCAGACAGGCCCCTTTCGGGGCCTGTTTTCTTCAGTCATGCTCCAGTCATGCTGCTCACGCTACCGTGGGGTGCATGAAAAGAAAGCACCTATGCTCGAGGGCTTTGCTGCTGCTGTTTTTCCTGGCTTGTGCTAGCTTTTCCGAGGCTGCACGGGCCTATTTCGATAGCGTACCGGTGCTTGTCAATACCGTATGCCCAGTGACAGGCAACAGCGTCACTTCGTCGCAAAACACTGTAGGGTACGTTACCGACCCCAACGAGCCGTACCCAAAAACCGGCGACCTGGCCTATATTCGGGCAAGTTCCACCAACGTCAGTCCGTGTACCAACGATGCGGTTGGTTTCGACTTTTTCCTACCTTTGGGAGGGAGCTTCGAAGTAAGCGCCCAGAATCCTGTTTATTGCTACCTGATTAGACTTTCCGACAACTATGTGATTAATTTTTCGGGCAACCCAGCAGGGTTTCAAGGAGCCTGTTCCCAGTCGGCACTACCTGGCAATGCAGGCGGGGTCTCGTTTGGATTTGCCGTCATACCCAGTGGATGGCAACTACAAATACGTGTGCCGGTGCGTTTCAACCAACAGCTGTTGGGACTTGCTGGGCCCAACACCCACCGCCTTAGGGCCGTGGCAGTCACCACCTATGGCAATGCTATTCCGGAGCAGCCGGTGACGGTCTTCTATCAGGCCAGCTTCCAGAACCTGCAAAGCAGTGGGGTTGGCGCAACCACTGCCACGCTGGGGGTCAACCTTTATAGCTACTTTAAGGACGGCCTGCTGTATGTGGACTATGGAACCACCAATTCCCTTGGCAACTCGACCCCCCCAGCTACCGTGCCCAACAACGCCCTCAACTTTCCCAACGTCAGCACCAACCTGACCGGCCTCACCCCCAACACCACCTATTTCTGGCGCTATCGCTTCGTTACCGATGCCGGAACCTTTAATAGTCCAACCCAGACCTTCACCACCTCGAGTGCCCCCACCTTTGCCCTCACGGTCAATAAGAATGGTACAGGTTCGGGAACCGTTACCAGCAGCCCTACGGGAATCAACTGTGGAGCAACCTGTTCGGCCAGCTTCGCCCAGGGAACCACCGTAACACTCACCGCGGCACCCGCGTCGGGTTCGGTTTTTGCAGGGTGGAGTGGCGCCTGTACAGGTACAGGCACCTGCTCGGTCACGATGGACGCTGCCAAGACGGTCACGGCTACCTTTAACACCACACCGGCAGGAAGCCCGACCATTACCGCCGCCAAGCCCGCCAACGCCCCCACCGATGCCACCCGCAACAAGGGCCAGAGCAACGTCTCGATGCTGGCCTTTACCCTCAACCCCTCGCAGGCCACCCAGCTCCAAAACATCACCCTGCAAGCCAGCGGCAGCGGTAACGACAGCCTCGACCTCACCGCGGTCAAGCTAATCCGCGATGCAAACGCCAACGGCCAGATTGACTCAGGCGAAACGCCCATCGCCACCGGCACCTTCAGTACCGACAACGGCACCCTTACGCTCACCCTGTCTACCCCGCTTGCGCTCAGCCCCGGCAACAGCCAGTTCCTGGTGGTAGCCGATATCGCCAGCACGTTGGCGGCCCGTCCGGCGGTGCTGAAAGCCCAAAGCCTTCCGGCCTTGCCCGCACCCCTGCTGCTTACCTTGCTGCCCTTTGTGTTTCTGGGTGCGTGGCGCATGCGCTCCTTGCGGGCGGGCTTCCTGGCCCTGGCCCTGGCCCTGACGCTGGCCGCTTGTGGTGGCGGTGGTCAGACTACCCCGGTCAACAAAACCTACCAGATCAACCTGACCGCACTGAGCGCCCAGGGAAGCCCTACCGTAAGTGGTCTCCCCATTACCGGTGCGACCATCACGGTACAGAAATAGAAGCTCGGGGTGTCGGTGGAGCGCCTCCTCCTGCCGACACCCACCCCGTTTACCCACATTGGGCCGCCCAAAACCACCATGGTGAGGAAGCTATGACCCAAAAGCCCAGCCAGATTTACGTGGTTCGCATCTGGTTCGAGCCCAGCCCCGAGGGCGAGGTCTGGCGGGCCTCGGTGAGCCAGGGAGAAGAGCGTCACTACTTTGCCGATGTAAATAGCCTGACGACCTTTTTGAAGCAGGAGATTGAGGCAGAAGAGGAGGAAGCACCGGAGTAAGGGGGCATTCCGGGCTCCCTCCTCCGGGTCAAGGGAGGTAACGATGAACAAAACCGTGATTGGACTACTGGCAGGGCTGTTTCTGACGGCGTGTGGAGGGGGTGCAAGCGAGGGCACTCCGCCTGGCGGCAACAACCCTCCGGGGGGCGGCAACCCGCCCACCGGTAGCTTTCCTGCCGAACTGAGCGGGATCTGGCAGGACACCCTGGCCAGCGGGGGGGAGTTCACCAACCTCTACACCGGGGTGACCTTCAACATGACCCAGGGCTACTCGGCCCAGTTCAAGGTCAGGCCCAACGGCGAGTTCTACTTTGCCCACTACTCCCAGGGCGTATCGTCTACCTGCGCGCTGGTCAGCTTTTTCGACCAGATGGTGGGGCAGGCCGAGTTTACCGGAAGCCGCCTGGTGTTGCGGCCCCGCGAGCGGCGGCTGGACGTGCAAAACTGTGCCAACTCGGGCTCGTTGAACCTGCCCCTAAGCCCGGTGAGCTTCGATGCCGTGGTCTCGGAGTACGAAACCTTCCTGGACACCACTGCGCAGATGGAACTCTCGGGCGGCCCCTATCCCCTCAAGTTCAAGCTCCTAAACCCTACCCCACCGGCCAACCCGCCTCAGCCCCCACAGCCCCAAGACTTCCAGTTGGGCACCGAGACACCCTATCAAGAAATTATCGGGCTGTGGGGCCACCGTGATACCGAGTTCTACAACCCGCAGACCGGGGTCTACCGGTTTCCCGACTGCTGTGGGGAGAACCGCTTTCTGCGCTTCACGGCTGAAGGTTACGAGCTGGGCATGGCTTTCGTGCGGGTGAACCTCGAGGGGGTCTGCAAAAAAGACCTGATCTACTTCGAAAAGGGCAATGCCCTGTTCAAGGTCACCAACCAGCGCGATCCGGACACCTACCAGGGCGACGTGCGCCTCGAGGCCACCCAGGCCAGGCTGATCGTGCGCATCCGTGAGTGTAGTTCGGAAGGTGGGGTGCAGGAGTACACCCTCAAGCCCCTCACCAGCTACCACCGCTGGAGCTATACCCTGCCGGCGGGCAGGGAGGACTTCATGCTGGGCTGCCATTACCCAGGCCACGCCTGGAGCCCCTACATTTGCTACACCAGCGGGCAGGGGCCCTGGTACAACCTCGAGCGCCGGCAATAGATAAGGGGCTGTTATGCGAAAGGCATTGCTCCTTGGCTGGGTTTTACTGACAGCCTGTTCGGGGGTGCCGGCGGTCAGTCCCCACTATGTGCTGGTGAGCCAGGCCGGCTCGAGTACGGTGGCCGTGGTAGACCCTGTGCAGGGCAAAACCCTCCAGCACATCACTGTGGGGGGTTTGCCACACCGGATGGTCGTGAGCCCGGAGGGAGACAGGGTATACGTGGTGCTGGTGGGCTCGCAGGCGGTGGCCGAGGTGGATGTGCTCACGCTATCGGTTCGCCGCACCTTCCTGACCGCCCCGGTGCCCGAGCGCCGCCCCGACGGTACGGTGATCCAGGCCCACCTCGAGCAGGATGCTTTCTCCCAGACCAGTTGCTTTGCCTGTCATAACCCCGGCGGGGCCAGGCCCTTCATCGTGGGTGAACGACCGGTGGGTATCGCCTTCTCGAGCGACTTTGCCAGGCTCTTCGTCTCCCACATCCGCCAGGGCCGCCTGAGCGAGATTGACCTGGACAGCGGGCAGGTGGTGCGGGCCGTCAACCTTCCGCCCTCGGGCAGCGCGAACGAAGCTGCCGATGTGGCGCGGGTGAACGCCCGGCTGGTGGTTGCGCTGCGCCCCCGCCAGCCCAGCACCGAGGCCAGCGCGGTGCGCTGGCTCGATGAGCACACCTGGCAAATCCTGGCCGAGGCCCCTACCGGCTCCGACCCGGCCTTTGTGTTGCCGCTGGGGGAGGGGGCTCTGGTCTCCAACTTCGAGTCCAACACCCTCAGCCTGCACGCGCCCGGCGCAAGCCCCAAAAGCTTCACCGTTACGCCGGGGCCGCTGGGGATGCTGGCCGTGGGCAAGGGGAAAATCCTATCGCTCAACTACTACTCCAACGCGGTCTCGCTGGTGGATCTGGACTCGGGTCAGGTGCAAAACTTCCGGCTCGAGCTCGCCAATAAAGTCTTTGTCAACCCCACCCACGCGGCCCTCTCGCCCGACGGCAGGCGGGTGTACATCGTGAGCAGCGGTACCGAGGGCCACCTGGTGGTCTTCGACCTGGAGCGCAAGCAAGTAACCCAGGCCATCCCGATAGATGGCCTCTCGTTCGATGCGGTGGTGGTTCGTCGGCAATAGGAGGAATTATGCGAAACAGACTATGGCTGGTGGCTCTGATCGGGCTCATTGGGGCCTGCAATGGCGGCGACAACAGTGGGGGTAATACGGCCCCCAGCGCCCCCAACACTGTGGTGGGGCTGGTAACGGATATTGGCTCGGGGGCGCGGCTTTCGGGCGTGACGGTGCGGGTGGTGGGCAGCAGCCGCACCACCACCACCGATGTGCGGGGCGAGTTCGAGCTGCGCGGTTTACCAGCAGGTCTGGTCAAGCTCGATTTTGAGAAAGCGGGCTACGCCCCCGGCCACGGCATCGCCGAGTCGGCCGACAGCGCCCAGACCGTGCTGGTGGCCCTGAAGAAAGACGGAACCGAGCAAAGCTACAACCCCACCCAGGCCCGCACCCTCTTCCAGCGCACCGAGGCCGGGCCCTATGCGGTCATCTTCCAGCCCAACAGCCTCGAGACCACCGATACCAGCCTGCGGGTGGTGGTCACGCCGCTCGACCCCACCAAGGAAGACGCAGCCCTGCCCGGCGATCTGGTGGCCGGAGGGGCCAGCCCCACGCCGCTGGCTCCGGTGACCTTTGCCGAGTTCAGCATCCTCGACTCACAAAACCGTCGCATCAACCTCAAGCCGGGCTCGAGCGCCATCGTCGAGTTGCCCATTCCCCCGGAGCTGCGCAGCCAGTATAAGATTGGCGACAAGATCCACTGCTACGCCTACAACCCCCAGACCGGGCGCTGGGAGGACTTTGTGGAGGGTACGGTGGAGCGCTCGAGCGTAGACGGCACCACCCCGGTGCTCCGGGCCAGCATCCGCCACTTTTCCTGGTACGGCGGGGCCCCCACGGTACAGGAACAGGAGTGCGTGGACGTAACCGTGATTGGGCCGGGGAATAAGCCGCTGGAAGGAGCGGTAGTCACGGCGCGTCCGGGGCTTCGGGCGGTGACCAACCGGCTGGGGCAGGCCAGCATCACCATACAGAAGGGGGTGCCGGTTAACTTCGTGGCGACCAAGACCTACACCGATACCTTTGTGGACTCGAGGGGGAACCTGATCCCCAAGCCGGGCGCAAAGGTGATTGATATTGGCAAGGTCTACGAGGACGACCTGATCGGCCTGGACGGCCAAAACTACAGCCGCAGGCCAGGGCCTTGCCCCGCCGAATCCAGCCAGTCGGTAAGGGCCGCAGCCACCAACCCGCTCCCCATCCCCGTGGCCCCGGCCCCCGAGGGCTTTTTCGAGGCTTCTGCTTTGTTGCTGCCCGGAGGGGCGGTCTTCGTACTGCTCGAGAAAGGTATCCCTAACGCCGACGGCGACCTGGAGGACGCCGAACCAGCTTCCGGTGCCCAGATCACCCTCAGCGACAGTTTGGGCAACACCGTAACCCTTGGCGAGCTGGCGCCGGGCACCTATATTGCCAGCAACTTCAACATCGTAGCTGGCAGGCGCTATTCCCTGAGCATTGATGCCGACGGCAACGGCAGCATAGACGGCAGCGGCTCGGCCTTTGCGCTGGGCAATGTGAGCTGGAGCAACCTGGCCGATGGAGGCAGCTACAGCGCTGCCAGCCTGACGGCTACCTGGAACGACAGCGCTGCCAGCCAGCCTGGCTACAGTGCGCTGTATCAGGTGATCTTCCAGCGCCAGGGCGGTTCGGGGGTTTCCGACTCTGCCTTTTACCTCGGCTCCGAACTCAGCTTTGCGCCCCGCGCCCAGACCGACCCGCCCACGCCGCTTGCGCCGGGCACCTATACAGTCATGCTCAACGCTTTTAGCGGCGCCTTTGATGGTGGTAATCTGGACATCACCGACAACATTACCGGCATCGGGATGCAGGGGAAGATCTTCAGCTTTCAGGCTATCAACCCGATCACCATCAACCTAACCCCCTAGTCAAAACCGAGAGGAGGCTAGATGAGAATTCCGGTTCTATTTTTCTGGCTGCTGGCTGCCCTGGCCCAGGCCCAGGCCCCGCGCATGGCTGCGCTGAGCGATTTGCAGATCAACATTGGCGCACAGTGTCCCAAGCCCGATTCGCTGGGCACCAGTTTCTCGGCCCTGACCAACCCCGACCGCGATGTAGAGACCCGCGGCGGCCAGGCAGCTTTGGGACAAAACATAATGGCGGGGCTCGATGAGAGTATCAGGGAGTTGGAGGAGGAACTGCGCGACCTCGAGGCCGACGACCCCAGCCGCCCGATGCTGCAACAGCAGTTGCGGATGCTCCAGGCCCAGCGACAGCAGCTACAACGGGTGGCCCCGTCGAGCTCTGGAACCCAGCCTGTGCCCACCCAGGCTGCTGCCCTGGCCAATCTGAAACGCGCCCTGAACGCGGCCTCGGGGCCGGGCAGTGTGCGGCTGTTGGAAACCCAGCCGGAGTACCGCGAGGCGGGCAACGCCAGCCGCACCGCGGCGCTGGCGGCTGTGATGGGTAAACCGCAACTGGCCCTGGGGTTGTTGCTGCGGGCGCAGGCCTTGGAGCCACGCAACCCCGCGCATCTGGTGAACCTGGCGGGCCTCGCCAACTACTACGGCCTCTTTGCCGAGGCCCTGGCCCTTATCACCGCGGCCGAGCGCCTGAACCCGCCCGCTGCCCTGCGCCCGCTGCTGCTCAATAACAAAGGCCATGCCCTGATGCGCCTGCGGCGGCTGCCCGAGGCCGAGGCCGCCCTGCGCGCGGCGGCCCAGGCCGACCCCAACCTGCAGGAGGCCCGGGTCAACCTTGCCTACACGCTGGGTGCGCAGAACAAGTGCGCCGAGGCCGAGGTGTGGGCACGTCGAGCCTGGTGGCGGCACAGCCTGCCTGGGGCCGAAAACCTCGAAACCCGCCCTCTCGCAGAGGCTTTTTCCATCGTCCCCACCGTACCTGCTTTGCCCAGCCTGGACTTCGTTCCCCCCGGCCAGACCAAGGGGGCACGGGAGGCGCTTGTAGCCCTGTTTCAAGAGATCACGAACCGCCGGCCCAAGCTGGAAGAATTTCAGGCCGCCCTGGCGGCACAGGGCCGTCGCCGGGTTGAGATCGCCTCGGAGCGGCGGGTGGGGGCCATCAAGGCCAAGTTCGTAACGTTCCTGGAGAATGCCCTGAACTCCGCAGCCAGCCTTAGCGACCAAAACAGTTACGCACCTGCGCAGGGCCGGGCCCTCAAGGCTGCCCAGGCCACCCTCGACCGCACTGTTTCCGAACTCGGCACCCGCTTTGGTGCCAACCTCGGCTGTGCCAGCGCCACTGCCTGGCGCGAGGCAGCCCTGCCCGCCTTCCAGGCTGCCGACCGCGCCCTTCGCGCCCTCTACGCCGAGGCCTGGCGCGCCAGCGCCACCCTCGCCACCCGCTTCTCCGAGCCGACCTACCGCGCTGTTGCCCTGTTGCGGCTGCGAATCCTCTACTACCAGGCTGCCGAGCAGGTTTACATGAACGGTGTACGCTACGTGACGAACCTCGAGCTTGTTCAAGGCCTCGAGGACTGCGTCGGGGGAAGCGCGAACGTCATCGGCAGCCTCGCCACCCCGCAGTTGCCCGCTGCCTGCACGCCCGCCGCCACGCCCGCGACGCCCCCCAAGGGCTGGCGTCTGGCGCTTTCCTGCGACCGCACCGATTTCAATTTTGCCAACCCACCGTGGATGGATCGTTACCAAATCCTGCGCGATAGCCTCTCGCCGGTGGTCTTCTCGCAGCTCGACGCCCGCCTGACCGTCTTTGTTCCTGGCGGTTTCGTGCGCCTCGATGCGGAGGGGGCGCTTATGGATGCCGGCCTCCTGGTTCCAAGTGGAAACCGCCACTGGAGCTTTGTGTGGAACGCGAGTAGTGGGAGCGTGGGGTTTGCCAGCAGCGAACCACAGTTTGGGGTGAAGTAGTGATACCGGATTCAAAAAGATAGTCATCAAACGAAAAACCTTATGAGGTTATCTTTTTGAATCCTAGAGCACTCCCGTTGGTCGGGTTAGTTCGCCACCGTTCGGTGACGAACTAACCGAATCTGGTATGATTCCGTTTCAGCTTGAAGCCTTCACCGCCATGCGCAGTTAGAGCTGAAGGATTCAAGCCGACCAAAGGGAGTAGAACAGCATTTCGGTAGTATCGTTTTGGCTTGCCAAAGTGAACGATACTGCCGAAATGCGTATGAAGACGTTTTGGATACGCCCGTAAAGGCCCCTAGCAGACCGAGTCGGTGGGCCTGGGGTTGGAGAGCCCAAACCAGGGGCGTAGCCTCAGCCCGGCGCCGGTGCCCAGCAAGGCCATGACCAGCCAGACCCAGCCGTGCAGGCTGAAGGAGGCCACCCCGCCGATGTAGGCGCCAATGTTGCAGCCGTAGGCCAGCCGGGCCCCATAGCCCATCAGGAGCCCACCCACCACCGCGGCCAGAAGCGTTTTCCAACCCAGGCGGGGGTTTTTGCCGAACACCCCGGCGGCGGCGGCGCTCAAGAGCGCGCCCAGCAGGATGCCCAGGTTGGTCAGGGCGGTGGGGTGGCCCAGGGGGGAGAGCCCCAGGGGCGACTGGCCGTTCCAGAACCCCCAAAACACCGGCTGGGCCAGGCCCAGGGCTTCCACGGCCTGCGAACCCCACAGGGTCAGGCTGTAGGTAACGCCCCAGGGGCGCCCGCTTACGTAGAGCACCGCTGCGTTGAGCAGGGCCAGTACCAAAGCAGCCACCCACAGCGGCCAGGTGCCGCGCAGCACTCGAGCCCAGCCCTGCGGGCCTCGAGGTTGGAACGGCGGTGGAGGTTGCCGTTTGCGGATAACCCACTCGGCCAGTAGGGCCAGCCCTCCCACCAGTGCAAGCGTCAGGGCCAACGCCCCCCACAGCCCCAAGCGCTCGGCCAGCGAGATGGGCGGCAGGCTGCCCACTGCCCCTGGTCCTGAAGTCCAGAACTCGAGGTTCCAGGCCCCCAGCACCGAGCCCCCCATAAAGCTCAACAGGGCCACCAGGCCCACCAGGCTGCCGCCCCCGGTAGCGTAGAGGGTGCCCGAGGCGCACCCCCCGGCCAGTTGCATGCCTACCCCAAACAAAAAAGCCCCCAGCAAGAGCCCCGGCCCGATGGGGGCCAGGTATCCCGCCAGCGGCTGGCCGCCCAGCCCCTGGCCCAGGGTAAACAAAAGGGCAAACAGGGTGGCGGTAACCGCCAGCAAGAGCATATGGGCCTGCAGGGCCCGTCCCTGCCCCACGCTCAGAAGCTGACGGAAGGCCGAGCTGAAGCCGAACCGGGCGTGGAACAGGGTAAAGCCCAGCCCCACCCCCAGCAACAGCAGCAGGCCCTGGGCTGTGGATAAGTGCACATAGAGCCAGGCTGCGCCCAAAAGCCCCAGCCCCAGCAGGCCGTACTGGGGCCGGGTGGTCTGCTGGGGCAGAACCGGAGTAACCAGCCTCTTCTGTGAACCCTTGCGTGAAAGCGACATCTGTCCTCCCTACTGGCTGGCTATTCCCAGCCGATGCAGGTCAGGTTAGCAAAGATGACAAAACTTGTAAACTATATAAGCGTCAGAATACGAACCTGTGTGCAGGTTCGGGGTGGTCAGGCTACCATCCCTGAGTTCCCGGCCCACCCTTGAACGGCCCCACGATGTCTTTGGTCACCCAGCCCCCGTAGAAGCGTCCCGGTTGGGGCTGGGCTTTTTCGCCATCCACAAAGCCCTCGAGGGGTTCCAGATAAAAAGCCAGATAACCTTTGATGGCCGCAAAACCGGGGGTAGGGTCTTCGTAGCTCCAGGCCACGTTGGGCAGCACGGTGTCGCCCACTTTGAGCGTCCAGTAGCTGGCCCCACCCTTGAACTCACAGTAGGTCTGACGTGGGGTGGCTTCCAGCAGACCCATGCGAATATCCGCGGGCGGGATGTAGTAGACCGGCGGGTGGCTGGTTTCCAGCACGCGGCAGGCCCGGCTGCTATCGGCGATGACCAGCTCGCCGAGCCGCACCAGAATGCGTTTTGCTGTGGGTTCACAGCGCGGGGGGCGGGGGTAGTCCCAGACCGATTCCATAATCCCTCAGGGTTGCTTTTTATGGGTCTCTAAGAAAACCCAGAGGGTGTTTTCCATGTCCTCGATGGCCTTTTTGCTGCCCATCACCAGAAGCGGGGCAGCGTTGCCGTCGTAGAGGTATAAAACCCGGATGGGGAAGAGCAGATAGCTCACAAAGGCAATCACCGCCAGGGCCAGGGCTCCGTACTCAAGTGCAGATGCGTTGAGCCGGAGCAATTGGGGGATGTTCAGCCAGCCCAACGAGCGCAGCCCGAAGCTGGCCAGCCCCACAAAGAAGCCCACAAAAGCCACCGCCAACAACCAGTCGCGCATCTGGTAAGAAAGCTCGAGTCGCGTGACCAACGGAAGATGAATACGAATTGAGACCGCGCCATTCTTGAAGCAGAGCCAGCCGCTCTCGATGGAGGCTTCGCGGAAGCGCGAACTGCTGGTGGAGTAGCGATGGGGCAAGGTGATTTTCTGCATGCAACCTCCTGCTGCGAAGCCCGCCTATTGGAAGGCTTGGGCGATTGGAACAGGCCTATTTTTGCATGAGAACGGGGTTCTTGCGTAGGGCAGGCAAATGGGTATTCCTATGCAAACCGCAGGGGCGGACTGGGCATACAATTCTTGTATGCTTTCGCCATTCCGGCGCTATTTTGCAGGCCGCCCCGTGGCGCAGGTGGTGGTACTACTTACCGCCCTCAACCTGCTGACGGTGCTGGCCTTTACCCTGCTGGTGCCGGCCAGGCCGCTCGAGGTGCCCACCGTGCTGCCCTGGCAAGACCCGGCCCAGACGGCCTGGCGCATCGGCGCGGCGGTGGCTTTGTTGGGGGTGGTGGTCTGGGCTGTGCGACCCGGGCAGCGCCGGGCCTGGGAGTTTGCCTTTTTGATTCTGATTGGGGTGGGGGTGGTGGCCTGGCTGAGCCAGAACTACCTGCCCTTTCTGGCCCTGGGCCTGGTTCCGGTTGTGGCCCGCTACTGGTTGCCGTTGTGGGTGGTGCTCTTGATTGTGCTGGGACTGGGCGGTTTGTCGGTCTGGTGGGCCCAGCAGGAGCCCTTGCAAATTACCTTTGAAATCGTCTTGAGCCAGGGGCCGCAGGGAACCACCTCCTGGGGGGCCCTGCCCACCCCTGCCGAGTACCCCAACCTGAGCCTGGCCTTTTTTATCTTCATCGCTTTTCTGTACTCGGGGTATGCGCTTTTTACCCTCGAGCTTCTGGTACGGGAGACTAAAGCACGGGAGGAACTCGAGCGCACCCGCCGCGAGCTCGAGCAGGCCTCGCGCCAGGCGGGGGTTCTGGAGGAGCGCCAGCGCCTGGCCCGCGAGATTCACGACACCCTAGCCCAGGGCTTTGCCAGCATTGTGGTGCAGCTCGAGGCCGCCGAGATGGCCTCGGAAAACGAGACTTCGGCTGGCCGCTACCTGGAACAAGCCCGCAACGCAGCCCGCGAGGGATTATCGGAGGCCCGCCGGATGGTCTGGGCTTTGCGACCGGAGATTCTCGAGAACACCTCGCTGCCCGAAGCCTTGCAGCGGCTGATGAGGCGCTGGCAGCAGGAGAGCGGGGTGCAGGCCCAGTTCACCCTCACCGGCGAGCCCCGCCCGCTGCACCCGGAGCTCGAGGTAGGTCTGTTGCGCATAGCTCAGGAGGCCCTGGCCAATATACGCAAACACTCCAAAGCCCGCCATGCCACCCTCACCCTCTCCTACCTGGGCGACATGGTGCTGATGGACGTGCAAGACGATGGGGTGGGCCTGCAACCGCCCACTTCAGGCAGTTTTGGCCTGCGCTCGATGCGCGAAAGGGTAGAAGCGCTGGGGGGCCAGATGACCGTAGAGAGCGAGCCTGGGCTGGGCACTACCCTGGCCTTTAGTCTGCCCCTGTACAGCGGGCGCTCCAAAGCGGAGGAAAAAACCCTATGAACCTTCCAACTCCCATTCGGCTTCTTTTGGTGGACGACCACCCCGTGGTACGGGCGGGCCTTTCGGGGCTGCTCTCTTCCCAGCCCGACTTCGAGGTAGTCGGTGAAGCCTCCAACGGCCTCGAGGCCCTGGGCTTGCTCGAGCAAGTCGGGGCCGATGTGGTGCTAATGGACTTGCGTATGCCCCAGATGGATGGGGTAACCGCCATCCGGCAGGTACGGGCCCGCTTCCCCAAGGTTCAGGTGCTGGTGCTAACCACCTACGACACCGACTCCGAAATCGTGCGGGCGGTGGAGGCCGGCGCTACCGGCTACCTGCTCAAGGATGTCCCACGCGAAGAGCTTTTCCGCGCCGTGCGGCTGTGCGCCAAAGGCGAAGCGGTACTCTCGCCCCCGGTGGCCGCCCGCCTGTTGGGCCGGATGCGCGGCCCTGGGGAAGAAACCTTGTCGGTGCGTGAGCTCGAGGTGCTGGCCCTGGTAGCCAAAGGCTTCTCCAACAAAGAAATCGCCCGCAAGCTAAAAATTAGTGAGGCCACCGTCAAAACCCACCTGCTGCACACCTTCGAAAAGCTGGGGGTAGACGACCGCACCGCAGCCGTAACGGTAGCGCTGGAGAGAGGTATTCTGCGGTTGTAGGGCTGAACCGGGCATAAGTGTCTCCATAGTTGAAATGCAAGATGCTGTTCCGAAAGGTCGCTTTAGGAATTGCGCCAGGGACGCATAGACTCATAATAAATGTCTTTGATTTGGTCTTTTTCTGGGGCCCCCACCTGAAGCGCGGGTAGCATTAGCTCGAAAAGCCAGGATGCTCTGACAACCCCTAACGGAACGATTCAGGCGGGGTTCATATCATTCCGCGGGTTTTGCCAATCTACCCTGGCGCAACTTATACCAGATTCGGTTAGTTCGTCACCGAACGGTGACGAACTAACCCGACCGAAGGGAGTGCTCTAGGATTCAAAAAGATAGCCCCTTGATGTTTTTTGTTTGAAGAGTATCTTTTTGAATCCGGTATTATACCCAAAACCGCTCTAAACCCGATATTGTAGGGTCATGAAACCTGGTGTTCGGGCTCTTTTGCGCTTCTTCATACCGGCGGGGATTGGCTTATTGGTTGCCCTGGCCGATCTGGGCAACGTGGATTTGCTGTTTGCTGGAACGCTGTTGCTCTTGCTGGGTTTCGTGGTGGGGTGGTGGTGGCCGCGCCAGTGGTGGCTTAGCGGGCTTTTAATGGGAGGTATCCTGCCCCTGGTTCAACTTTGGGCCCTAACGACGCAGTTCCCCATGCCTTACGTGCCCGATCCCCTTCAGGGCTTGCTGCTGCTGTTTCCTGCCTTGCTGATGGCCGGATTTGGGGCCATTGTGCACCAGAAAACGCCCTACACACCTGCCGCGCTGCGCGCCCGCTTGCGGCGGGCCCGGCAGGCCGATTACCACGACTACGAGCAGTCCTGATTTTTAAGTGTCTCCATAAGCGGAATGCAAGATGCCGTACCGAATGTTCGCTTTAGGAATTGCGCCAGGTATGCATTGACTCATTCCGCTGGTTTTGCCAATCTGCCCTGGCGCAACTTATACCGGATTCAAAAAGATAATCTTCAAACAAAAAGCGCTAAGAGGCTATCTTTTTGAATCCTAGAGCACACCCCTCGCTGCGCTCGGCGAAGAAAGCGTATCCCTTCGGTCGGGTTAGTTCGTCACCGTTCGGTGACGAACTAACCGAATCTGGTATTAGATCACATCGGTGGCCTGGCGAACCTCGCGCACGAACTGCTGGGTTTTTTCGTCGAGGTCGTGCAGGGCCCAGGGTATGTTTTTGGCTTTTGGCCACCGGTCGAAAAGGGTATCGAGCCATTGCAGCAGGAGGTCGGGGGTCATGGATCCCGAAGACTTGTAGTTGACGCTGGCGTCCTTGAGCGTTACCTTGCCCAGGGCCTCATAGTGGCTGGGCGAGGTGTGCTTAACGATGATACGGAAGGTGTCGCCCGCATCCTCCCCTACGCACTCGAGCACCTGATGCTCGGCCAGGCTGTTGATTTTATGCATTGTGATCATACCCAAATGGTACGCGCCTGGGCAGCGAGTTTCCAGTGCCATTTGTCCAATACAGTAGCGGTTGCGGGAAAACATCCCGGTCTCTTACCCGAAGCACATTCCAGACACAAAGCTGAAGGTTTCGGGTAGGGGCCCCCATAAGCACAGCGCAGCAAGGGTATTTCTTATCCCCTAACCACGATGTTCAGCAGCTTGCCGGGTACGTAGATTTCCTTCACCACTTCTTTGCCCGCGATGTACTGCTGTACGTTGGGAATTTCTTTTGCAATGCGCTTGATTTCCTCTTGGCTGGCCTGGGTGCTGATGCTGGCCTTGCCACGCAACTTGCCATTAACCTGCACCACCAGCTCGAAGCTGTCGGCCACCAGGGCGGCTTGGTCCAGGGTAGGCCAGGGGTCGCTGAAGACCGAGTGGGTGTAAAACTCGTGCCACAGCTCTTCGGCCAGGTGGGGGGCGAAGGGGGCCAGCATCTGGATGTAGCGCAGCACTGCTTCGCGGAAGACCGGGGTAACGCCGTGCTCCTTGCGGTAGTCGCCCAGGGCGTTTAAGAGCTCCATCAGGGCGGCAATGGCGGTGTTGAAGCGCAGGGCCTCGAGGTCTTCAGTTACCTTCTTGATGGTCTGGTGCAGCTTTTGGTAAAGGGCCTTGTGTGGGCCTTCCAGCCCGGCAGGCTCTTGCAGGTCGGCCTGGGTCTTCAGCTCGGCCAGGTGCTCGGCAACCAGGCGGTAAACCCGGTTCAGGTAGCGCCAGGCCCCCTGCACACCCTCTTCGGTCCAGATCATCTCGTTTTCGGGCGGGGCGGCGAACAGAATGGTAATGCGGGCAATGTCGGCCCCCTGTTCTTTTACAAACGGCCCCACCATCACCCCGTTGCCCAGGCTCTTGCTCATCACAGCGGGCTTCCAGAAGTAGGTTTTGCCCTCTTCCTGGCGCAGCTCGGCCCCGCTTTTCTGGGCCTCCTCGAGGGTTAGGCCTTGCTCGAGCTCGAGCTTGCTGCGGCGGGCGTCATCTTTGAAGTAGATGCGCCCCTCGCGTATTTCCACCTCACCCACGTTGGTCCAGCCCATCACCATGCCCTGGGTAAAGAGGCCCTCGAAGGGCTCAGCGGCTTCTACCATGCCCAGGTCGTGCAAAAACTTGGTAAAAAAGCGGGAGTACAGCAAGTGCAGAATAGCGTGCTCAATACCGCCGATGTACTGGTCTACCGGCATCCAGTAGTTGGCCTTTTGGGGGTCGAAGGGCAGGTCGGGGTTTTGGGCATCGGTATAGCGCAGGAAGTACCACGACGAATCAATAAAAGTGTCCATGGTATCGGTGTCGCGCCGGGCTTGCCCACCACACTTGGGGCACGCGCACTCGTAAAACTCGGGGTGGGCGGCCAGGGGGCTTTTGCCCTTGGGGCGGATGTCCTCCACATCGCGCAGGGTGGGCAGCTCGACCGGCAACTGCTCGTAGGGCACCGGCACGATGCCACAGCTATCGCAGTGGATCATAGGGATGGGGGTGCCCCAGTAGCGCTGGCGGCTAATCAGCCAGTCGCGCAGGCGGTAGTTGACCTTGCCCTCGCCAATGCCTTTTTCTTCCATCCAGGCAATGATTTTTTGCTTGGCCTCTTCCACATAAAGCCCGTTCAGGAAGTCGGAGTTGATGGCCGGGCCGTCTTCGGTATAGGCCTTGCCCTGCCACCCCTGGGGTGGTTCGACGGTGCGGATGATTTCCAGACCGAACTTCTCGGCGAACTCCCAGTCGCGCTCGTCCTGGCCCGGTACAGCCATAATGGCCCCGGTGCCGTAGCCAGCCAGCACATAGTCGGCAATCCAGATGGGGATTTCCTTGCCATTGGCGGGGTTGATGGCGTAGGCGCCTGTCCAGACCCCGGTTTTCTCGCGATCTACCATCTGGCGCTCGACCTCGCTCTTCATGCGGGTAGCGGCCACGTAGGCTTCCACGGCGGCTTTCTGCTCGGGTGTGGTGATCTGGGCCACCAGCTCGTGTTCGGGGGCCAGCACCATGAAGGTTGCGCCAAAAATGGTATCGGGGCGGGTGGAGAAGACCCGAATCTTTGCACCATGACCCTTTACTTGGAAGTCGAACTCGGCGCCGACACTTTTGCCAATCCAGGCCCGCTGCATGGCCTTGACCTTTTCGGGCCAGCGCGAGAGCTTGTCCAGGTCGTTCAAAAGCCGCTCGGCGTAGTCGGTGATTTTGAGGTACCACTGCTCGAGCTCCCGCTTCTCCACCAGCGCCCCCGAGCGCCAGCCACGCCCATCAATCACCTGCTCGTTGGCCAGCACGCTTTGCTCGACGGGGTCCCAGTTGACCAGGCTCTTTTTGCGGTAGACCAGGCCGCGCTCGTACATTTTGAGGAAAATCCACTGGTTCCACTTGTAGTAATCGGGCAGGCAGGTGGTTACCTCGCGGCTCCAGTCGTAGCGGATGCCCATCAGGGCCAGGGATTCCTTGGACTGCTGAATGTTGCCAAAGGTCCAGTCGGCCGGGCTTACGCCAAACTTCAGGGCGGCGTTTTCGGCGGGCAGCCCAAAGGCGTCCCAACCAAACGGATGCAGCACGCTATAGCCCTGTTGTACCCGGAAACGGGCCAGCGCATCGCCCATGGTGTAGTTCTTGAGGTGGCCCATGTGCAGGTCGCCGGAAGGGTAGGGGAACATCACCAGGATGTAGGCTTTTTTGCTTCCCCTGCCTTCAGTGGCCTTTAACAGCCCGATTTCATCCCAGTATTTTTGCCATTTGGGCTCGAGCTCGTGGGGGTTGTATTTGTCGGTTGTCAGCATCTTCGTTGCTCCAGTTCTCAACGGGACATTTTATTGCCACAAAGCCCGAAAAGGAAATGCGGGCTTTTGCTGAGGGCACGGTGCGCGCTGGTAAAAAACCCCCTTCAAGATAGAAGGGGGAGTTGGCCAAACACAGGCCTCCCCTAAGGCAGCGCTAGCGGCACCAGCCCAAACATACAACCATACTAGCACGCAGAGCGGGCCTCGAGGCCGATTTTTTGCTATAGCGCAGCTTTTCTTGCCAGCCCTGGGCTACGCCAATGCCGGCCTTTCCCAACAGCGCGGTAGCACGGTGCCCGGTTCCTGCTTGGCGGGAGGCGGCTATGTTGAAAAACCCCCGCACAGGGCGGGGGTCAAGAGGGCCGGGAACTGGCGCGGGGGATGCCTTTATTTTGCCGCGCTGGTACTGACCTGCAGGCCACGCTGCAAAAACTCGTTGGTGAAGAAGGCTGTAAAGGGCAGGTCGGTTTTGACCCGTCCGGTCTGTTTGAGCAGGGTCAGCCCGCTCTGCCAGCCCTGGGGGTTGGAGAAGCCCAGCCCGTTTTGGCGGGTGTAGGGCGACTGGTAGAGCCTGAGCGAGACCTCGAGCACCCGGAAACGGTCTTCGCCCAGAGGTTGCACGTACATTTTGGAGGCCTCAAAAGCCTTGCGCGGCTCCCGCAGGGTCAGGGCCATGGCTTCCTGGGTGGCCTGCACAAAACGGCGGGCCAGCTCGGCGTTTTCCAGCACCCGATCGGTGGAGATGACTCCCACCCCCGGCGAACGGTTGTAGGGGCCGGCGGGAATCACATTGAGCTTGATACCACGGGCCTCGAGCACGATGGGCTCGTTGTTGATAAAGCCCATAGCCACATCTACCCGCCCGCTCACGATGGCCTCGGCCTGGGTAAAGCCAATCTGTTCGATTCTCACGTCCGACTCGCGCAAGCCAGCCGCCCGCAGCATGGCCTGCAACGAGGTGTACGAGGTGCCAAAAAGCCCCGGTATCCCAATGGTCTTGCCCTTGAGGTCGCGCACCGAGGTGATGTTTTTCTCGGCCCGCGAGAAGAGGGCGTTGGGCACGCTCTGGTAGAGGGCCAGCACGTACTTGAGCGGGGTTCCCTGGGCGCGCAGGGCCATCACGTCTTCGGCATCGGCTACCACAAAATCGAGCCTTCCCTGAACCAGCAAGGGGTACAGCTCCGAGGAGAAGCCGTGTTGAAACTCTACGTCCAGTCCGCGCCTTGCGTAGATACCCTCGACCACCCCGGCATAAAAGGGGGCAAACTGCACGTCGGGCAGGTAACCCAGCCCTACCCGCACCTTTTGCGTCTGGGCCAGGCCCAGCGACAGCAACACGGTCAGCACCACTACAAGTTTTCGCATCACTCACCTCAACACACCGTGCTGTCCCAAAGGGCCGAAACAGGCACGAACTGCATCCGACCCGAGTCTGGTAATGCCCAACGGTTGTGAAGAGGGTTTACGAGGTATTACACATCCTGCTACGCCCAGGCACAGGGCACCCAGGCTTCACTCCTTCTCCCATCCGGACTATAACCGTCGGCTTGCGATTTTCACGCAATCGGGCCTGGATGTGCGGCAGATTTCCAGGCTTCGCGGGCTCGGGCGGCCAGGCCGCCATCACCGCCGGTGGGGAATTGCACCCCGCCCTGAAGGAATTGGGCCTTGTGGCCCAAAGTTAGTTTAGTCACAAACCCAGGACTTGCAAAGTGAAGCGGGCTGGATTTTGATAAGCAGGTGCAACTGGAACTGCAAAGCTTGCTGGATCTGGCCGACCCAGGGGTGCTGGAGCGGGGCCGGGCCCTCTTTTTGCGTGGGGCGGTGCTCGAGGCCAGCCGCAGCCGGGGCCGCTTGCAAGCGCGGGTGCAGGGGAGCGCCCCTTTCCCGTACCGGGTGGAGATTAACCTCAGCAAAGGCGAGTGGGACTGTACCTGCCCCTATGCCTGGGGGCCGGTGTGCAAGCACGTGGTGGCGGTAGCCCTGGCGGCCCTGGAGGCCCCTGAAATTTTTGCTCGGAAAAAGCTACCCAAAACGAGGCTGCTAGACCTCGAGCCCTTGCTCGAGCTGTCCGACGACGAACTGCTGCGCCTTTTGTGGCAGCTGGAAGAGGCGCGTCCCGAGCTGATGCAGGAGTTCGCCTACAACCTGTTGCAGCGTTATAGATAGAAGGCCGGAGGAGACCACAAAGTCCTTGGATTGGCCTGACCCCGCCTTATGCGACCGGGTCAGGCGGAGCTACCAGCAAAGGCCCAGGCCTCTCCCTGATATGAACCCCACCTGAATCGTTCCGCTAGGGATTGTTGGAGCACCATCGTTTTTCAGGCTGTTGCTACCCGCGCTTCAGGCGGGGGCTCCAGAAAAAGAACAAATCGAAGACATGTTTTATCACTGTCAATGAAAAGAAATACGGTTATCGCCTGCGGTAGCGCAGCACGTAGCTTTCCAGCAGGGCTACCAGCCCGTACAAGGAGATGCCCAGCAGAACGGTTACTGCCACCGCAGCGAAGGAGTTGGCGTAGTTGAAGTTGCGCTGCTCGGTCTGGGCCAGGTGCCCCAACCCCCCGCCGCCCAGCACAAACTCGGCCACCACCGCCCCAATCAAAGCCAGCGAGACCGTCAGGCGCAGGCCGCCCAGGATGACCGGCAGGGCGCCGGGGAACTCGAGCTTGCTAAACACCCCCCAGGCCGAGGCGCCAATGGTCTGGAAGACCTCGCGGTAGGTGCGGTCTACCTCCCGCACCCCCACCATGGTCGATACCAGCACCGGAAAGATGGAGATGAGGGTGGCGATGGTTACCTTAGAGACCAGCCCATAGCCGAACCAGATGATGAGCAGCGGGGCCACAATTATGGTGGGGACTGCCTGCAAGGCCACAATAAAGGGCGACAAAAGCCGCTCGAGCGAGCGTCTCTGGCCCATCGCGTAGCCTATGGGTAGTCCAATGACCAGCGAGGTCAGGATGCCCAGCCCAGCGGTCTGGAGGGTGGTCAGGGCGTTGTGGAAGAGCAGCGCGCTATTCTTCCCGATGGCCTGCCAGACTTCCAGGGGCGAGGGTACAAACACCGGAACTCGAGTTGCCATTAGTCCCCAGCCTAAGAAAAACAGGGCCAGCAGCAGAAGCGTGCCCAGGATTTCCCAGGGTGGGCGCAGGGGCTTGGGCGGGGGCTCGACGAAGGTAGAGTCGGCCACGCCCAGCCGTTCGCGCAGCTCGGCCTCGAGCCCATCGGTAAATGCGGTGATGCGCCCTTCCCCCTTGGTTTGCAGGATGGCCTCAATTTTGCCACCGGAGAGCACCACCACCCGGTCGGCCAGATACACCGCCTCGCGGATGCTGTGGGTTACGAACACGATGGTTTTGCCGGTGCGCTCGTGCAGTTGCTTGAGCTCGAGGTTGAAACGCTCCCGCACCAGCGCGTCCAGGGCCGCAAAGGGCTCGTCCATCAACAGCACCTCGGCGTCCTGGGCGAGCGCTCGGGCAATGGCGACCCTGGCCTTCATGCCCCCCGATAGCTGGTGCGGATAAAGCTTCAAATAGGGCTTCATGCCCAGGTGGGTCTCGATGCGGCCCCGGCCGGTGAGCTCGATGGGCAGCCGGATGTTCTGCTCTACGGTGCGCCAGGGCAGCAGGCGGTAGTCCTGGAAGACCATGGCGGGCCGCCCCACCACTTCCACCGTGCCCTGCCGGGCCTTGAGCAGCCCTGCAATCAGGCGCAGGAGGGTGCTCTTGCCGCCACCCGAGGGGCCAATGATGGCCACAAACTCACCTTTGTGCACCTCGAGGTCCACGCCAGAGAGCACTTCCCGTCCCTCGAACTCCACCGCGACCCCCGCCAGCCGGATCACGCTGGGCGCCTGGGTGGTGGGGTGCGGGGTGGGTACCGGGTGGTTCATGGTTCTAGCATACCGCCACACCCGGCCATTGCTGAAAAAAACGGGCCCGGGGTGCTTTTCCGAGGCGGGTTGTCCATCATGCGGAAAACCGTGCTAAATGGTGTCGCTCGAGCGATCCGTCAAAATTTTTGCCAATACGGCCCCCACCAACAAAATCCACATGGTCAGGTAAAACCCAGCCAGGGCCAGCAAAAAGCCCGCGATGGGGCCATAGATGAGCTCGTACTGGGTGCGGGGCAGCAGCAGGGGCAGGCCCAGCCGGACGCCCTCCCAGGCCAAAGCGGCTAGTATAGCGGCGGCAAAGGCGGCCAGAACCCGCGGGGTGGGCACGGGAAGCAGCATGTAGGTCAGGAAAAAAAGCAGTATCGCCCCCAGCACCGGAACGACCACCTCCACCCCGCTTCGCAGAAAGCTCAGCTCGGCGGGGAGGTAGCGCAACAGAAAGCCCATGGCCAGCCCCAACAGGGCCAAGAGAATCAGGGCCAGCCCCAAGAGCAAAGGGGCCAGCAGGCCTGCAATGCGCCCACGCAGGACAGTCAGCAGGGCCAGGCCCCGCTGAAATCGTCGCCGCAGAGGGTCTGATTCGGCTAAAGGTGCGGCCTGGGGCTTAGCCGTTGGATGGGGGGGAGGCGAGGCCCCGCCGAAGATGATGCCCAGGGCATAGGCCAGCGCAGCAAAGAAGTTGCTGCTGGCCCACAGCAACACCAGCAGGCTCAGGAGCGTAAGGGGGAAGGCCCCTCGAGTCAAAAAGTTCACCAGCGTCTGGGCCAGGTCGGGCTGGGTGGGGAAGAGCAGCACCACTAGCTCGATGAGCCGCACCAGCACCGCGGTTCGCAGGTCTTCGCTGCCCGAGAGCACCAGACCGAAGATGCCGGCCAGCAGAATCAGCAAAGGCATCAGGCTAAACAGGGCATAGTAGGCCAAAGCCGCCGAGAAAAAGGGGATGTGGGCGCGCGTATATAGCTGGTAGACCTGCGCGATGATGGACTGCATGGGTGTGGGGGTAGAGCTGGATGGCAGGGTAATGCGAAATGTAGACCCTGGCGCTGCAATCTTTACTCGCGCACCTGCCCCTGGCCCAGGGCCACGAACTTGGTGGTGGTGAGCTCCTTCACTCCCATGGGGCCATAGGCGTGCAGCTTGCTGGTGGAGATGCCGATCTCGGCCCCCAGGCCCAATTGGAAGCCGTCGTTGAAGCGGGGCGAGGCGTTCACCAGCACCAGCGAGGCATCCACCTCGCGCAAAAAACGCATAGCGTGGGCATGGTGCTGGGTGCAGATGGTCTCGGTGTGCCGCGAGCCATAGCGGGCGATGTGCTTCAGGGCTTCCTCGAGCGAGTCCACCACCTTCACGGTCAGAATCAAGTCCAGGTACTCCATCGCCCAGTCTTCAGGGCTGGCCGGCTTGGCGGGGATGAGGGCACAGGTGCGCTCGTCGCCGCGCAGCTCCACCCCGGCGGCCTGCATAACTTGGGCCAGCCGGGGCAAAAACACCGGGGCGATGGCCTGGTGTACCAGCACCTTCTCCAGGCTGTTGCAGGTGCTGGGGCGCTGGGCTTTGCCGTTCAGGGCAATCTGTAGCGCCATCTCCAGGTCGGCGCTTTGGTCCACAAAGAGGTGGTTGACCCCTTCGGCGTGGGCCAGCACCGGCATGCGGGCCTCGCGCTGCACCAGTTCGATTAGCTCCCTACCACCCCTGGGGATGATCAGATCCAGGAGGCCCCCCAGACGACACATCTCCAGGATGGCGCTGCGGTCGGTGGTGGGGACGAGCTGGATGGCCTCTTTGGGCAGGCCGACCTCGAGCAGGGCTTCCTGTAAAAGCCCCACCAGGGCGTTGTTGGAGTGCCAGGCCTCCTTGCCCCCCCGCAGCAGGATGGCGTTTCCGGCCTTGAGGCAGAGGGCGCTGGCCTCCACGGTGGCGTTGGGGCGCGACTCGTAGATGAAGCCGATGACCCCCAGCGGAACCCGCATCCGCCCCACCTGCAGGCCGTTGGGGCGAATCTCTAAGCCTTCAATCTCGCCGATGGGGTCGGGCATCTCGGCCACCTGCCGCAACCCCGCCAAAAGGTCGTGCAGCACTTTTTCGTTCAGGCGCAGGCGGTCGAGTTTGGCCGCCGAGAGGCCGCTGGCCTGGGCAGCCTCCAGATCCTGCTGGTTGGCAGCGTAGAGGGCCTCTTTTTGCGCCTCGAGCTTCGCCGCCATGGCCAGCAGCGCGGTGTTCTTGGCTTTGGGCGGGGCTGCCGACAAAGCCCTTGCAGCGTCCCTAGCGGCCAGGGCGTAGCTCTGGAGTGGGGGGGTGGCGGTCATGACACCAAAATATCACTCCAGTTCCGAGGCCAGGGCAAAGTAGTCGCGGTGAATGGCCTCGTCGGTATTCTTGTAACCCAAAAGGGCCTCGATCTCGCGGGTCTTGCGGCCCTTGATGCGTGATAGTTCCGAGGCGCTGTAGTTCACCAGACCTATCCCAATTAGGCTGCCCTCGGTATCCAGGCACCTGACCGCCTCGCCCACGCCGAACTGCCCACGCACCTCCAGGATACCCGCCGGCAAAAGGGAGGCCCCGCCCTGGCGCAAAGCCTGGGCTGCCCCGGCATCCACCACCACCTCCCCCTGGGGTTTGGGGAGCTGGTACAGCCAGAGCTTGCGACCGCTGTAGCGCCGACTGCCCCCGGCAAATAGCGTGCCGACTGGCTCACCGCGCAGGGCCTGGCTGATGCTTTGGGGCCTATGGCCAGGCAGCAGCAGAGTGGGAATTCCGGCGGCCTGGGCTTTTTCGGCTGCCAGCAGCTTGCTTTTCATCCCGCCGGTGCCCACCCGGCCTGGGCTGTCGCCCGCCATGCGCAGCACCGCAGCATCCACCCGCTCCACAAAGGGAATGGGCCTGGCCTCGGGATGGGTGCGGGGGTCGGCCTCAAAGAGGGCCTCGATATCTGAGAGCAAAATGAGCAGATCGGCCCCCACCAGCGAAGCAATTAAGGCCGATAGCTGGTCGTTGTCGCCAAACTTGATCTCCTCCACCATCACCGTGTCGTTCTCGTTGATGATGGGGACAATGCCCCACTCCAGGAGCGTTTCGAGCGTTTGCCGGGCGTTTAGATAGCGCTGGCGGTGGCCCAGGTCTTCCGCGGTGAGCAAAACCTGGGCCACCTTCAGGTCGTACCAGCTAAACGCCTGCTCCCACAAATACATCAGCGTGGGTTGGCCTACCGCGGCCAGGGCCTGTTTGCCGGGCATGGTTTTTGGACGCTCCTTGAAACCCAGCTTACTCAGGCCGGTAGCCACAGCCCCAGAGGAAACCAGCACCACTTCGCGGCCTTCTGCCCGAAGCGCAGCTATTTGTGCGGCTATCTCGAGCTGCTGTTGACGTCCTTTTGCACCGCTTAGCACAGCGCTGCCCACCTTTACCACCAAACGGTGGTAGTTTTGGGCGTTGATGGGTTTTCGTTCTGCCATGGTTTTTCAATCCTCACTCGAGCCCTCACCTGAGTGTAACGCTTTCAGGCCGGGCGCCTCCGGAGTGGGGTTTCAATCCTCACTCGAGCTTTCGCCCGAGTGCAACAAGCGAAGTGGC
>NZ_KK211061.1:44584-182751 GCF_000620065.1 Meiothermus cerbereus DSM 11376
GGTTTCAATCCTCACTCGAGCTTTCGCCCGAGTGCAACAGGGCGGCGGCCATCGCCATCGCCGAGGCCATCGAGGTTTCAATCCTCACTCGAGCTTTCGCCCGAGTGCAACGGCCTCATTCTAGCGTGCGTGCTGGACGGGGTTCAAGGGGGGGTTTGCGCGAACCCCCCCAAAAGTGCTTCCGACGCGGGGTGGCGCGGGGTGAGGCAAATGCGGGTTTTCAATGTCCCCTGGCCGATTTCTCGGCTTGCGCGAACCCCCCTGGGTTTTGGCACTTGCTTGGGGTTCGCGCAGTTTCTTAGGGTGTAGGGTACACCAACCTGCCTAAACTGTGCGTGCTTATCCGAACTGCTGGCGGTGAAGGGTTTTACCCCACCAGCCGCTCGAGCTCGTCCACCATGCTTGCAAGTACGGCAAAACCACGCTCCACCGGCTCGGGGCTGGTCATGTCAATCCCGGCAATCCTGAGTGCCTCCAGCGGATACACCGAGTCGCCGGCCTTGAGGAAGTCCAGGTAGCGCTTGGCAGCGGGCTCGCCCTGCTCGAGCACATCGCGGGCCAGGGCGTTGGCAGCCGCGATGCCGGTGGCGTACTGGTAGACGTAAAAAGGGCTATAGAGGTGCGAGAAGTTCATCCAGCCTGCCCCCAGCCGCTCTTTGTCCAGCTCCACCTCGCCGCCGTACCCCTCGGCGAAGAGCTCGGCCAGTCGTTCGATCAGGAAAGGGGCGGTCAGGGCCCCGCCCTTCTCGATGCGCTGGTAGAGCTCGAGCTCGAAGCGGGCCAGGGTGGGCATCACGAACAGGTAGCGGTGGAAGTTGCTGAAGGCTTCCTCCAGCACCGCTAGTTTATGTTCCGGGGTCTGGGCCTCGCGCAAGAGCATGGCCCGCACCAAAGCCTGGTTGAAGTTCGAGGCCACCTCGGCGATAAACAGGCTGTAGCGGGCATAGATGATGGGCTGGGTCTGGCGGGTGAAGTAGCTGTGCATGGAGTGGCCCAGCTCGTGGGCCAGGGTGCTCAGCGAGAAGATATCGTTCGACCAGCTCATAAAAATATAGGGGAAGGTGCCCTTGAGGCCCGAGGAGAAGGCCCCGGCCCGCTTGCCCTGGTTCTGTCCCCAGTCCACCCAGCGCTCCTCGAACAGGCCCCGCCGCATGGGTTCTACGTACTCGGGCCCCAGCGGCGCCATGCCCCGGCAGATAATTTCGGCGGCCTCCCAGAAGCTGATTTTAGGGCTTGGCACCAGGGGGGCGGGCGCGTCGTAGATCGGCGCGTCGTAGCTATGCAGCTTGCCGCCCAGGGCCTTTTTGCGGATGCGCCAGAAGCGGTGCCAGGTGGGCAGGTGGGCCTGGAAGGTGGCCAGCAGGTGGTCGTACACCGTTCTGGGGATGTTGTCGCCGCAGGTGCGGCTTCCGGCCAGGGCCATCTCGAGGCTGTCCTTATAACCCCTCGTACGCGCTTGAAAAACAAAGCTCTTGATGCTGCCCTGCAGGGTGTGGGTGAGGGTGTTCTTGAAGGCCAGATGTCCGTCGGCATACGACTCCCAGGCGGCTTTGCGTACCTCGGGGCTGGGGTGAACCAAAAGTTCGCCGATGGTGCTGTGCGAGACGGGGAGGCTCTGGCCCTGGTGCTCAACTGCTCTAAACTGCATGTCGGCGTTGGTGGCTGCGTTGGCGGTGGCGGCATGGGCCCCCAGGGGGTCGGAAGCTGCGGCCAGCACCGCCTCTACCTCGCCGCTCTGTATGTGGGGTTGGCGGATTTGCAGGGCTTCGAAGTAGTGCCGGTAGATTGCCAGCCTTGGCTCGGCTTCAATGAAGCGCTCGAGGGTCGCTTGGGGTAGGCTGAGTAGCTCGGGCTCGAGGTAGGCCCCTGCTGCGGCGAGCTCTGCGACCACCGCCCGGGCCTCGCCCACCATGCGGGTAAAGTTGGGGTTGGTGCCCTCGGTGGCGAGCTGCAGCGAGGCGTACTGAAGCACTTTCATGGCCTCGAGCATCCGGTTTTGGTGGATTTCCAGGGCCTCGAGCAATACTTGGGGCGATTCCCCCAGCCGTCCGGCAAAGGGCCTGACCGCTTCTACGCCTCGAGCGGCCTCTTCCAGGGCTTTTCGCCACTCAGCTTCCGAGGCAAACAGGGCCTCGAGGTTCCAGGTTTGTTCCTTGGCTAGTTCGGTGCGCTTGGGTAGGGTACTCATCCCAGCCATTCTAACTGACCCGCTGGTCAGTTGGCCAGGAACTCGCCAAACCAGCGCCCAGAGTCCTTTAGGATGCGCTTCTGGGTGGGGTAATCCACATACACCAGCCCAAAGCGGGGCCGGTACCCCTCGGCCCACTCGAAGTTGTCCAGCAAGCTCCAATAGAAGTAGCCCTCTACCGGCACGCCCTCGCGCTTGGCCCGCAAAACCTGGGCCAGGTGGTCTTGAATGTACTTCAAGCGTTGGGGGTCGCTGACCCGCTCGCCCTGGGGGGTGTCGGGGAAGGCGGCCCCGTTCTCGGTGATGAGGATGCGCTTTACCCCTTTGTAGGCGCTAAACTGCCTGAGCAACAGGTAGATGTTTTCTGGCCAGACCTCCCAGCCCATCTCGGTCAGCTCGCCTCCCCGCTCAGCATGGGGTATCTCGCGGGCAAATGTGCCCAGGGCCAGCGGATCGAAGCGCACCTGCTGGCGGAAGTAGGTTTGGAGCCCGATGAAGTCGAAGTCGAAGGCCAGCTTTTCCATATCGCCAGGGCGGATGTAGCGCTTTAGGGCCAGCAGGAAGGGTGCTGCTTTCCAGGGGTAGCCCAGCCCCAGGGCGGGTTCGATGAAGAGCCGGTTCACCACCGCATCGTAGCTGGCTGCTGCAGCGCGGCTGAGCCAGGTGGGGCCAGCGGCCTCTACGTAGGAGGCCGAGAAGGTGGTGCCAATCTGGGCATCCTTTACATTAGCCCGCAAAATGCGCCCTCCTTCGGCCTGGGCCATAGCAGCATGGTGGACAGCGGGCAGGAAGTTGCCAAGGCCCTTGCGGCCAGGGGCATGTTTACCTTGCATATAGCCCAGCGCAGTGAACACGGTAGGCTCATTGAGCACCATCCAGTGCTTAACCTTGTCACCAAAGGCGCGAGCGCACACCTCCACATACTCGCCAAACCAGCTCACAATTTCGCGGTTGGTCCAGCCCCCTTTATCTTCTAGAACCTGCGGTAAGTCCCAGTGGTACAGGGTCACCCAGGGCTTTAGGCCCAGTTCCAGCGTCCGGTCAATCACCCGATGATAGAAGTCCAGCCCTTTGGGGTTAACCGGCCCGGTTCCACCCGGCAGGATGCGGGGCCAGGCCAGCGAAAAGCGGTGAACCTGCATGTTCATCTGGCGGATAAAGGCGATGTCGCCCTGGTAGCGGTGGTAGAAGTCGCAGGCCACATCGCCGTTCTCGCCGGTTTTGATCTTGCCGGGGGTATGCGAGAAGGTGTCCCAGATAGAAGGGCTGCGCCCGTCCTCGCTCACCGCGCCCTCAATCTGATAGGCCGAGGTAGCCACCCCCCAGGAAAAGCCAGGGCCGAAGTCGCTTTTGCTGAAGGCTGTCACGCTTTCAATCTACCCGATAATAGCAGTTTCACTAAGATGGCCCGGGCTGGGCGTGGGTTCGTCTACAGGGGCACAACTTCTACACTGGCGCCGTTGGGGTCGCTCAAGCGCTGGGCGGGGCGGCCCCTTAGGGCCAGCTGGTAGCCCAGCAAGCCGGTGGTATGGGGTGGTGCTGTACGACCTCGAGCCCACAGGTTGATGCCGATGTGGTGGTGGTAGCCATCGGCGGCCAGGAAGCGGGCGCCGGGATAATCCCCCTGCATAAGCTCCATGCCAAGACCCTCGAAGAAGGCCTGGGCTTCGTCCAGGTCGCGCACGTGAAGGTGCAGATGCCCCAGGCTGGTCTGGGGGTCGAGGCCTTCGCTGCCCTCGGCTTCAGCCAAAAGGGCCTCCAGGTCAAGCGGCTTGGTAACCATGGCCAGCCGATCGCCTATAAAAGGCCAGTCCGTTCTGGGCCGGTCGCGGTAGAGCTCGAGCCCGTTTCCCTCGGGGTCGGCCAGGTAAAGTGCCTCCGAGACCCCGTGGTCGGAGGCCCCCTGAAAATGGGGATAGCGGGCTTCGACCAGCCGCCGGAAGACTTTGGCTAGGGCGGCTCGGCTGGGTAGCAACAGGGCAAAGTGGTACAGCCCCAGGGTGGGCTGGGGGCGCAGCGGAGCGCTGGGCTCAGGCTGCAAGGTGAGGGTGAATCGACGGCCTGGAAGGGCCAGTTCGGTCTCTTGCTGCTGGCTACGGATTACCTCGAGGCCCAGCAGATCGCGGTAAAAGGCCAGTTGGCGCCCTATGTTCTGTACCCGCAGGGTCAGCCCGGTAAGTGCCAGGGTTGAGTTTGCGCTCTGCAACATGGCTTTATGTTATCCAAAGCGCTATAATATGTAAAGTTTACAGCAATCCATGAGGGATGGCCGCTGGGGTCTAAAGTGGCTCCAAACCCCCCACAATCCTGGATCGGGCAGGTTATCCTGGGCTTCATGCTGAAGCTTGGCGTAGACTTTGGGCTTTCCAATACCGATGTGGTGCTGGTTGAAGATGACAGCATAGTGGCCAAGCAGACGCTCAAGACCGGGCCTGCCCGTGCGGAAGCTCTGGCTGCCGTGCTGCAAAGCCTGGGTGTGGGGCCGGCCCAGCTGGGGGCCATTGCCAGCACAGGCGGGCTGTCCCGTTTGCTGCCCGAGGTCTTCGAGGGGATACCTGTTCAGAAAATCGGTGAGGTTCAGGCGGTGGGACGTGGTGCGCTGGCCCTCACCGGGCTGCGGGAGGCGTTGGTGGTCTCGGCGGGCACCGGTACGGCTATGGTGCTGGCGCGAGGGGCCGAAGCCCAGCACTTCACGGGTTCGGCGGTGGGGGGCGGAACCCTGCTCGGCTTATCCAGGCTGCTGTTGGGTACGGCCGATCCCCTCGAGGTAGCCCGCCTAGCTGCCCAGGGCAACCCCAGCGGTGTGGACTCCACGCTGATGGACGTGATTGGAGGGGGCATAGGGCACCTGCCGCCCAACGCCACCGCGGTCAACCTGGGCCGGTTGGTAGAAGTGACCAGCCCCAGCCGTGAGGATCTGGCAGCGGGCCTGGTCACGCTGGTGGGCCAGGTAATCGCCACCCTGGCCATCAATGCGGCGCGGGCTGCAGGGCTATCCCAGATTGTGATTGTGGGGCACCTGCCCGACCTGGAGCCCATCCGTCAGGCCTTCGAGCGGGTCTGGTATTTCTACCAGCTCGAGCCCAGGCCCCTTATTGCCCCTATGTCTGGTTGGGCTACGGCCTATGGGGCGGCGCTTTGTGCAGAGGGACGTTTGACATAAATAGTCTGTCGTACACTGAAGCCATGAAACCCCCCGAGGGCTTCTGGGCCCACCTGGAAGACGACAACAATTACGACAACCTCAAGCTGGTTTTGTCGGATGGGGTCGGGGAGGAAGAGCTGTGGCTTTCGGCGCTCGAGCTGGCCGGGGGCCTGGCCCACCTGGAAGAAGACGAGCTGCTCGACCCCAACGAGTCGGCCTGGTCGCACGAGGCCGTGGAGGTGCCCGAAACACAGGTCTCCCCCTATGGCCTGACCCAACGCCACCCCCGGCCCCGGCTCGAGGGGGCCTATCGGGCAGCCCAGGTAGAGCTTTACAACCCCCTGGGTCTTCTGCTCTTGCGCCGGGTGGTAGAGGACGGCGGCGATCTGCTGGAGATCACCACCCCCAACGGCTCGGTCTACACCTTCGACTACGACCAGATCCGGACTTACCTGCGCCCGCTGCTGCCCCACTGAAGCAGGCCGGGCTTGCCTGGGCCGACCAAAAAACCGACCGATAATGTCTACCGGCCGGTTTGCGCCCTTGCGAGCTAGGGTTGCGGGTACAGCCCAAAAGCGGCGAGCCAGTCCAGGTCGTCTTTTCTGTCTACGCGATAGACACCGCCCGTACCGGCGCAGTTGCCGTTTTTACCGAACGAAGTGACCCCGCCAATGACGTTGCTGCTGCCGATGAAATTGGGGCCGCCCGAGTCACCAAAGCAAGTGCCACCGGTGCTAGCGTTATTCGATAGCAAGATGGAGAAGTCGCCGGTTTGGCCTGGTACGTTGATCTGCACCAGGTGCGGCCTTGCCAGCATGCGGACACGTGCAGCTTCTACAAAAACCGGGTTGATTTGCTGCAAGCCGTAGCCCACTGCTGTAAAGGTGACGTTTTTCAGGCCGCGACGGCGGGCCAGGTCGTCGAGCACGTCCTGTTTGGGTAGGGCGCCGTACTGGCTCATGTACATAGGCCGGTTGGCGTCGAGTACGACCACTCCCAGGTCGTAGAGGAAGAAAGCGTTGGGGTTGTACTGCGGATGGGTGTAGGGCGTGCCCCCGGTCTGGCCGGTGAAGGGGAAGCCATTGCCGGGCCTGCCTGCGTCTACGTCGGCGTCAAACCAAATCTCCACCTTGGCGGCGGGGGGTTCGGTGCAGTGACCGGCGGTAAGGAAGATGGTGGGTGACATCAGCGTTCCGCTGCAACGCCACAGCGGGTTTCCATCCGCGTCTTGGGCTACCATCAGGCCCACATAGGGGTGGCGGTTGCCGTCAAGTTCGCCATAGGTGATTTGCGCCGAGACCCCCTCACCTGAGACGTTCTGTACCGAGCTACCACAGGCCGCCAGGGCCAGGGTTAGCGCTGCCAATATAGCGGGCTTACCGAGTTGCTTCATAAGTCCTCCGGATCAATTGTCCCTACGTCTGGAAGGGCAATTCAAAGATATACCCAACGGGGCCGTATTAACGAGAAATTACATCATTATCTGGTGTTACGTACCTTGAAGTTCAGATTACTGAATCCACCCATGCATCTCCAGCCTCCAGCCAGGGGTTGGGTTTAGTGCCGACGTGCAGGGTTGGTTTAGGATGAGCCCATGCGCATTACCTCCACGGCAAACCCCCGTATTAAAGCTGCGGCACTTCTCAAGGAGCGCAAAGAGCGGGAGCGAACAGGGCTGTTTTTGATCGAGGGCTCGAGGGAGGTTGAGCGGGCCTTAGCGGCGGGCCTCGAGCTCGTCGAAGCCTACTGTGCCGAGCACCAGAGCCCCGCCGAGGCCAGGGTGCTGGCCGACCTGGGGCGCGTCGAAGGCCTGAGCATAATCGAGGTTTCCGAGCCGGTGCTCAAAAAGCTCAGCAGCCGCGAAAACCCGGCAGGGGTGGTGGTGGTGGCCCGCAGGCCCAACCCCTCCCTTGCCCACTACAAGCCGCCCAAAAATGCCCTGCTCTTGGTATCGGTGGGGCTGGAAAAACCCGGAAACCTGGGGGCCTTGCTGCGCTCTGCCGATGCCGCCGGGGCCGACGCGGTGCTGGTGGCGGGTGGGGTAGACCTCTATAGCCCCCAGGTGGTTCGCAACTCCACAGGCGTGATTTTTTCGCTGCCCACCTTTGTTGCCAGCGAGCAAGCTGTTCTGGACTGGCTGGTGCAGCACCAGATACCCATGCTGGCCACCACCCCGCACAGCGACCTAACCTACTGGGACGTGGACTTGCGAGGGCCGGTGGCTATCGTGATGGGTACGGAGCACCAGGGGTTGAGCCAGGTGTGGCTCGAGCGAGCCACACAAAGGGTCAAGATTCCCATGCAGGGCCAGGCCGACAGCCTCAACGTGTCGGTAACGGCAGCCCTGATACTGTACGAGGCAAAAAGACAGCGCTGCCCTCCTGAAACCGAATAGGGTCTACCCTATGCACTGGGGTTTGCCCAGGTGCTTTGGTGGGCGGTTTGGGAGCAGGTCGAAGAATCGCTTGCATGGCTTCAGCTGCGGCGCTTTTTGCGGCAGCCGGAATGCCCAGCTTGATATGAGTAGACTCAACTGTCTTGGGTCTTACAGCCCAGCCCTCTTGACATTCTTCTGGAAAGACCCGAATAATATAGAGCTGGGTTGACACTCTAAACCCAAGACTGTCAATAAACCGCAATAAGGAGGAAATTCTATGGCAACAGCAACCATGCTCAGACCCCTCGGTGACCGTGTGGTGGTCAAGCGCATCGAAGAAGAAGCCAAGACCAAAGGGGGCATCGTGCTGCCCGACACTGCCAAGGAAAAGCCCCAGAAGGGCAAAGTAATTGCCGTGGGTAGCGGGCGGGTGCTGGACAACGGTACCAAACTGCCCCTGGAAGTGAAAGAGGGCGATACCGTGGTCTTTGCCAAGTACGGCGGTACCGAGATTGAGATTGACGGCGAAGAGTACATCATTCTCTCTGAGCGCGATCTACTGGCTGTGCTGTAAGAAGCCTGAGGCTGTTAGCCCGTTTTAACTCGAACAAAGCAAGACCGAAAGGAGCATAACAATGGCAAAAATGCTGGTTTTTGATGAAGCTGCACGCCGGAGCCTCGAGCGCGGCATGAACGCAGTAGCCAACGCTGTAAAGGTAACCCTTGGCCCCCGCGGGCGTAACGTGGTGCTGGAAAAGAAATTTGGCAGCCCCACCATTACCAAAGACGGGGTAAGTGTAGCCAAGGAGGTCGAGCTGGAGGATCACCTGGAGAACATCGGCGCCAAGCTGATGATCGAGATTGCCTCCAAAACCAATGACATTACCGGTGACGGTACCACCACCGCCACTGTGCTGGGTCAGGCCATCGTGCGCGAAGGTCTGCGCAACGTGGCTGCTGGCGCCAACCCCCTCGACCTCAAGCGCGGCATCGAGAAGGCCGTGGAAGTGGCCATCAAGAATATCCAGGAGATGGCCGTGCCCGTCAACGACCGCAAGGCCATCTTTGAAGTGGCCAGCGTTTCGGCCAACAACGACGCCGAGATCGGCAACCTGATTGCCGATGCCATGGAGAAGGTGGGTCGTGAGGGCGTGATTACGGTTGAGGAGTCCAAGAGCCTCGACACTGAGCTGAACTTCGTGGAAGGGTACCAGTTCGATAAGGGCTACATCTCGCCCTACTTCGTCAACAACCCCGACGCGATGGAAGCCCAGCTCGATGAGCCCTACATCCTCATCACCGAGAAGAAAATCTCCAACGTGCGGGAGCTGCTGCCCATCCTCGAGCAAGTAGCCCAGACCGGCAAGCCCATGCTGATCATCGCCGAGGACATCGAAGGCGAAGCCCTGGCTACCCTGGTGGTCAACCGCCTGCGCGGCACCCTCAACATCGCTGCCGTCAAGGCCCCTGGCTTTGGTGATCGCCGTAAAGAGATGCTCAAAGACCTGGCGGCCATCACCGGTGGTACGGTCATCAGCGAGGAGCTGGGCTTCAAGCTGGAGAACGCTACCCTCTCGATGCTGGGTCGCGCCGAGCGTGTGCGCATCAGCAAGGACGAGACCACCGTGGTGGGTGGCAAGGGCAAGAAAGAAGACATCGAGGCCCGCATCAACGGCATCAAGAAGGAGCTCGAGACCTCCGATAGCGAATACGCCAAGGAGAAACTGCAAGAGCGCCTGGCCAAGCTGGCTGGTGGTGTTGCGGTGATCCGTGTGGGTGCGGCCACCGAGACCGAGCTGAAGGAGAAGAAGCACCGTTACGAAGATGCCCTCTCCACGGCCCGCGCCGCGGTGGAAGAAGGCATCGTGCCTGGCGGTGGCGTGGCCCTGCTGCGCACCGTGCCGGCCATCAAGAACCTGATCAAGGAGCTCGAGGGCGACGAGGCCACCGGCGCCAAGATCGTGCTGCGTGCCATCGAGGAGCCTGCCCGTCAGATTGCCTCCAACGCTGGCTATGAAGGCAGCGTGGTGGTCAACAACATCCTCAGCAAGAAAGACAAGAGCTACGGCTTCAACGCCGCTACCGGCGAGTATGGCGACATGATGGAGTGGGGTATTGTTGACCCGGCCAAAGTAACCCGTACTGCCCTGCAGAACGCGGCTTCCATCGGCTCGCTGATCCTCATGACCGAGGCTGTGGTGGCCGAGAAGCCCGAAGAGAAGAAAGCTCCTGCCGCGCCCGCGGGCGGCATGGGCGGCGACATGGACTTCTAAAAATCCCCCTAACTTTCGAATCCCCTCTCCTTCGCTAAAGGAGAGGGGGTGGCTTTTAGAACGCTCTTCGCAGTTATTGAAGCACTCAAAAACTTGTTTGCGTTGTACTGCATAGCACAGTGGCCTCCTGGATGGGAGGCCAGGTCTGTGAAGATGTGATAATCCCAGCTTTGCTCACCTGGACTCCAAGCCACAGCGAACCGCCCGACCCCAAGGTTTGTGTGATAGTGCCGCGCACACCTGCGCGCCCTGCAAGACAAATTGCCCAGTACAACGTTTTTTGTACCGGACATCGTTTTCAGGGGGCTGTGCTTTCCCAACGGGCAAGGGCCTCGAGGGCAGGTTTTAGCGCCTCGCCCCTGGGGGTTAGGGCATACTCAACGCGCGGTGGAACCTCCTGGTACTCGGTTCGGCTAATCAGGCCCATCTCCTCGAGCTCTTTCAGGCGCAACGACAGGCTTCTTGGGGGCAGGGCAGTGGCTTGCTGTAATGCGCCAAAACGCAACGCACGCTGCTCTAGCGAGCGCAATATGGTATACACCCCGCGTTGACCCAATACTTCCAGCACATCTTCGAGGTGCAGCGGTTTAGATTTCACCATAATCCTAGCCTATCCAAGGCCTTTCCAACCCAGGTATATTGGCGCTACAAAGCAACCATACGGTCGGTTTGGAAATGATTCTAACAAATACAACCGAACCAACACCGGCAAGGGTACAGCTTGCCAAGCAAGTGCGGATGGCTCGACCAACCGATTGATTACTCGACTGGCCCAGGAAGGTACTGGCGCCCCCAGCGGTCTATGGCCTCTATAACGGCCTGTAAAGCCTGCCCGGCCTCCGTTAGGGCATAGCTGGTTCGTGGGGGCATGGTGGAGTGAATGGTTTTGGAAATGATGCCCAGATGCTCTAGTTTTTCAAGGCGCTGGGCCAGGGTTGCCGGGTTGCAGCCGCCGACCGCCCTGGATAACTCATTAAAGCCTTTGGGGCCATTCAATAAACTACGAATAATATGCAAAGTCCATTTCTCCTGTAATACGTTAATCGCTTCGTAAACAGGACAAAAGTTGTGGTCTGCCTCTGTGGCTTCTGAAGCGACAGCTTTAGCCATACTTGGCTAATGATAGCACACTTATTGCTTTTTTTGCCCAAATGCTTGACAAAACAAAGCGCTATATAATAACATACGCTAGCTGATCCGAAATGACCCAGCAGATCGAAGCAGGAGGAGCCTTATATGAAATGGAATCTGGATAGCAGCCACACCACCGTTGCCTTCGCTGTAAAGCACATGGGCTTTTTTACCGTACGCGGCCAGTTCAAAAAAGTTGCTGGTACTGTTTTGACAGACGAACAGGGTGCCCCGAGCAAAATTGAAGTGGCGATTGATGCCGCCAGCATTGAAACAGGTGACGCCCAGCGTGACAATCACCTGCGCTCACCCGATTTTCTGGATGCCGAGCAATACCCCGTAATACGCTTTGAAAGCAGCCAAATTGAAACACTGGGCCAGAATAAGTACAAAATTCACGGCCTGCTGACGATTCGTAATACTACCCGGCCGGTGGTGCTCGAGGCCGAGGTGAGCCCTGCCATCAAGGACCCCTGGGGCATGACCCGTATCGGCGCGACAGCTTCGGGGGTCATTAACCGCAAGGACTGGGGGCTTACCTGGAACCAGGTGCTCGAGTTCGGGGCATTGCTGGTGGGGGAAGAGGTGAGGTTCGAGATCGAAGTCGAGGCGGTTGCGGCCCAGTCTGAGGTTGCTGCGTGATATTCTGGCCGGTTGCTGTGGGTCTCACCTCATTCCAGGGCCAAGAACAAGGGGGCTCATGCTTGTTTACCTCCATGCGAAAGGAGCTGGAGTGAAAACCGTTAGCGGACTTCACCACATCACCGCTATCGCCAGCAAGGCCCAGCGCAACCTGGATTTTTACGCGGGGGTGTTGGGGCTGCGCCTGGTCAAGAAGAGCGTAAATCAGGATGACCCGGGCACCTACCACCTTTTCTACGCCGATGCAGAGGGGCGTCCTGGCACCGACCTGACCTTTTTCCCCTGGGAAAGTATGGCCCCCACCCGCAAAGGCACCGGGCTTGCGGTGGAAGTGCAGCTCGCAGTACCGCAAGGAAGCCTGGCTTTTTGGGAGGCCCGCTTACAGGGTTATGGGGTGCGGCTGGGGGCTGCCGAGGAGCGCTTTGGCGAGAAGGCCTTGCCCGTGCGCGACCCGGATGGCCTCGAGCTGGCCCTGGTCGAGACCGCGCCCCGTCCCTTTAGCCCTTGGGAACGTACCGATGTGCCGGAAAACCGCCAGATTATGGGCCTGCACGGTGCTCGGCTGTGGCAGCAGGCCCTGGCCCCCAGTGCCGATTTTCTGACCCAAGTGATGGGGTTTGAGTTTGCCGGACACCAGGCGGGCTGGAGCCGCTATACGGTAGCGGGCGGCGGCTCGGGAAAATTTGTGGACATCAAAGAACTGCCCCACCTTCCCAAGGGCCAGTGGGGAACCGGTAGCATTCACCACCTGGCCTGGCGCGTAGATGACACCACCCACGAGATGGAGGTGCGCAAACGGATTCTGGCCGCGGGAATCCCGGCCACCCGACAGATCGATCGCTTCTGGTTCAAGTCGGTTTACTTTAACGAGCCAGGAGGTGTGGTGTTCGAGCTGGCCACCGATGGCCCAGGTTTTACCGTGGACGAAGACCCCGCCCAACTGGGGGAAGCGCTGGTGCTGCCCCCCTGGCTGGAACCGCAGCGCCCGCAAATCGAGGCGGTGCTGCCCAGGCTCGAGGCCCCCAACCCGAGCGCGTTCAGAGATGAAAGCCCCTCCCGACGGTTTGCATGACATCCCTATCCTTTGTCCATCATTTTGAGGCTGGAACCCTAGCCAGCACGCTGTTGTTGCTGCACGGCAGCGGCGGCAACGAACACGATCTGTTGCCGATGGCGCACCAACTGGCACCCGGTGCGGCGCTTCTTTCTCCCAGAGGTAAGGTGCTGGAGAACGGTGCTCCGCGTTTTTTTAGGCGCCTGGCCATGGGCGTTTTTGACGAAGAAGACCTCAAAGCCCAGGCCGCCGACCTGGCCCAGTTTGTTTGGGAGGCCACCCGTCGCTATGGCCTAGATGCCAGCCAGGTATATGCGCTCGGGTATTCCAATGGCGCAAACATGGCCGCGGCCCTGATGCTCTTGCACCCGGAGGTACTGGCCGGGGCGGTTTTGCTGCGTCCGGTGTTGCCTTTGGAGGTATCGCCACTTCCCAATCTGACCGGGAAAACCGCCTTTCTGGCCGCCGGAACCCAGGACGCCTGGTCGCCTGTGGCACGGGTGCAGGCCCTGGCAGACCGCTTGGGAAAAGCCGGTGCGCGGGTACAGCTACGCTGGCAACAGGGGGGCCACCAACTCCATCCGGAGGAATTGTCGGCAGCCAAAGCCTGGCTGGAGCAGAACCTGGCCTGAGCTGATGCGGCCTTTCGTCAACACGAATAGCAAAATGCCGCGCATTTATGGTCGCCCTATGGCCCCTTGCGCCTGGCTCCGGTATTCCAGGCCAGGTGTTCGGCGAGCCGAGGGAGCCAGCGGGCCAGCAGGTCGAAGGCGTAGAGCTGCCAGGGCACAAACATAATCCTGGCCTCGAGCTCGATGGCCCGCGCGATGCCTAAGGCGGCCTGGCGTGAGGTGATCTCGGGAATAAACCGCCCCACTTTGGGGATGCGGTTTTCGCTATGGGTGTTGCGGACGAAATACTCGCTATCGCTAATTTTGCCCGGAAAAAAAGCACAAACCTTGAGATTGCTGTGATACAAATCGGCCCGCAGGGCCTCGGTAAGGCCATGCAGGGCCCAGCGGGCAGCCACGTAACCGGTAGCCCCCGGCCAGACCAACCTGCTGGCGGGCGAGCAGACCGAGAGAATGAAGCCCTGGTTTCGTTTCAGCATGGCCGGCAGAAAAACCCGGGTCAAATAGGCTGCGGCAAAGTAGGGGGTGTCCATCAGGCGCTGTAGGTCTTCTATGGGGGTTTCGTCCAGAAAGCGCCACTCACCTGCCCCGGCGCTGTGAATCAGAATATCGGGGGCGCCCAGTTCCCCAAGTATCTGTTCGCCCAGACGGACTGCCTCCTGGGGTTTGCTCAGGTCGGCGGGAAAAGCCCAGGCCGCTCCACCTGCCGAGACGATTTGAGCGGCAAGCTGCCCCAACTCGGCTTCTCGGCGGGCCACCAGCACCAGCCGGGCTCCGCGTGCGGCGAGCTCGAGGGCCGCGGCTTTGCCAATGCCACTGCTGGCCCCACTGACGACGCACAGTCTTCCGGTGATGTTCATAGCTCGATCAGCGTGTACTCAAAGGCGTTGATGACCCGTACCCCCTCGGGGCTGGTGTACTCACGCCTGGGCTGGGCTTCGTAGAGGTGAATATGGCCATGTACATGTATTTTGGGCCGGTAAAGGCGGTGGAACAAGCCCAGGGCCGTGCTGCCCCGGTGGGCAAAGTCGGATCCGGCGTGAGGCCCCGGGGGTGGGGCGTGGCTAAGCAGGATATCTACCCCGTGCCCCGTGCGCAAACGGCGTGGCAGCAAGACCGGATACCAGGACAAAAACCGGGCTTTAGCGTCGATTTCGCTGTACTGGCCGATGTCGCGGTCGTTGTAGCGTGGGCACCCCCCCCAGCCGGCAATCCTGACCCCCGCCACCTCCACAATGCGCCCATGGGCCTTGATGGCGCCACCCGGAGGCGTTAGGTTGCCCAGGTAATCCTGGACGTACTCTTCTTTGTGGTTGCCATGCACATACACCACCGGAACCCGCACCTTGGTGGCCACAAACTCGATAAAACTGCCCGGAAGGTCTCCAGCCAGTAGCACCAGATCGAAAGCGGGCAGGTTGTAGGGAAAGCGCTCCTGGTAGATAAATGGATGAACCTGGTCGGAGAGCGCTAAGATACGCATTGCGGGATGCTCCTGTTGCAGTCTGCTATTTTTGCCGACGCCAGCGACAAAAAACCTTGGCCGCAGAGCAATTGCACCTTTGTGGCCTTGCGGCGTTTTCTCTGAAAACCATTCTAAAATGCGGGGCTCGAAAGGCAATCGGTTTCACAAATAGACCCAAACATAGACCAGCATCGTTGGGTTTGTCAAATCTCGGTACGGGGCGGGATTGGTGCATTTGGCCTGCTGGTTGGGTTTGCGAGGCTGTAGTATCGGCAGCATGAAACATACTGTGGTAGACCTCGAGGCCAAACCAGTGCAGCGGGTCTGGGGAGGAACCCGCATTGCTGAGCGGCTTGGCCTGCAAACCCAAGACCCCATTGGGGAGCTCTGGTTGGCTTACGACCAGAACCGCATTCGCTCAGGGCCGCTGGCGGGAAAAACCCTAGTGGAAGTTTTGCCAGAACTTGGCGCCGACTTTATCGGTCAGGCCGCTTACAGCAAGTATGGCCTCGAGCTCCCCCTGCTGGTCAAATTCCTCGATACGGCCGAGTGGCTCTCGGTGCAGGTACATCCCGATGATGCCTATGCCCATACCGTCGAGGCGGCCAGTGGCTTTCACGGCAAGACCGAGGCCTGGTATATCCTCGAGGGCGAGGGGGAAATTGTCTATGGCCTGCGCGAACCCTTGGCACGCCAAAGCCTGGCCCAGGCGGCCCAGGACGGCACCCTCTGGGACTGGCTGCAGCGCGAATGGGTGACATCGGAGCAGGTGATCCCCGTGCCAGCAGGAACCATTCACGCGCTGGGGCCCGGTCTGCTGCTCTACGAGGTGCAGCAGCGCTCCGACCTGACCTACCGCCTCTACGACTACGGGCGGCCCCGCGAACTGCATTTGGAGAAAGGGCTTGATGTGGCCAAGCTCGAGCCTACCCCAGTTCCGCACCTCACCCCGCTACCTGCGCACCACAAAGAAATCCTGCTGGCCTGCGCGGCGTTTGTGCTCGAGCGCTACCAGCTACGTGGCCGACTTACCCTGCGGGCACCCGAGGATAGCTTTTTGCTTTTGACCCTGGTAGCGGGGGGCGCAGAGTGGCTGGAAGGTTCGCTCTCCTGGGGGGATACCTTGCTGATTGGGGCCGGGGAGGCCATTGAACTGACCGGTCAGGCCCAGTTTCTGGGTACGTTCGTGCCCTCATCGGACTGGCTCGAGGGGTATCCAAACTCGGTGCGGATGTTTCAATAAGCACACGTTATTTCTTTGGTTGTGAAGTTTGCTAGCATTAAACCATGCTGCAGTATGACCAACTATCCTTGGGTGCGGGCCTTATTGAGGCGGAGCTGCCCGATCTTTCGGGCCAGACTGTGCGGCTTTCGGCCTTTGGCGAGCCGTTTTTGGTGGTGATGTTCATCTGCAACCACTGCCCTTACGTCAAGGGCTCTATCCGAGAAATTGTTGCGCTGGCCGAAAAATACCGGGGTAAGGTGGCTTTCGTGGGCATCAACCCCAACGATTACGAGCGCTACCCCGAAGATTCACCGGAGGCCATGCAGACCTTTGCCACGGCGCACAACTTCAACTTCCCCTACCTGCTCGACCGAACCCAGGCCACCGCAAAGGCCTATAAAGCCCTGCGTACCCCAGAAGTCTTCGTCTTCGACCAGAGCCGTAAGCTCCGCTACCATGGGCGGGTCAACGACGCCCCTAAAGACCCCTCCAGCGTGCGAGAGCATACCCTGGACCTGGTGTTAGCGGCCCTAGTACAGGGGCAGGAGCCCCCCGTTACCGAAGCCAACGCCATTGGCTGTACCATCAAGTGGAAGCCCGGCAACGAGCCTAGCGTGACCATTGGCTGAAGGCAGCGCACTGGAAAAGCGGCGACCCGGGCCGCCGCTTTTTTTCTTTGTCGCTGCACTACTCGTGGTTCAGGTCGTAGGTTTCGATGGCCTCACCCCAGGCCCTATTCATGCGGAAGCCATCCCAGATGGCCTTCACGGAGCTCTTGGTGGGGGGGCGGCTGAGAATCAGGCGTGCAGGACGGATCAGGCGGCTCGAGCCCTGGTACTGCGTCATTGGGGTGTTGCTCTGGGTCAGGGTGGTCTCCATGGTATTCCCTCCTTGGATACCAGGTTAGGTAAGGTGTGTCATTTATGTAAGCGCAAACTCGAATACTTATACACAGCAAGCAAAATATACACAAAAAATACAACACAAAAGTTATTGTAGAAACCAATGCACTACACAAAAATCGGCCTAAAATGGTGTAACCAGACCTACTGCTACTCGAATTGCTGCCGTACTTGCCCTGGGTGTACTCAGAAATACCAGCCGACCACATGAAAGGCGGCTGGACGGGTGGGGTCTGCGTGGAAGCGGGTTAGGCCATCTGCTTGCCAAAGCGCTTCTGAATGTATTCCTCCACCATACCCATAAACTCCTCGGCGATATGGTCGCCCTTGAGGGTGGTGACCAGCTGCCCGTCGATATACACAGGAGCGCGGGGGGCCTCGCCGGTGCCGGGCAGCGAAATTCCGATGTCGGCGTGCTTGGACTCACCAGGGCCGTTGACCACGCACCCCATTACCGCTACCTTGAGGTTTTCGACGCCAGGGTACTGGTTTTTCCAGACCGGCATCTGGGTGCTCAGGCGGGTGGAAACCTGCAGGGCCAGCTCTTGAAAGAAGGTGCTGGTGGTGCGTCCGCAACCAGGGCAACTGGCTACGCTGGGGGTAAACTGCCGTACCCCAATGGATTGCAGGATTTCCAGGGCTACTTCTACTTCCTTAGTGCGGGGTTCGCCGGGGGCCGGGGTAATGGAGACCCGAATGGTATCGCCGATGCCTTCGGCCAGCAGGGGAACCAGGCCCGCGGTGCTGGTCACGATGCCGCTCACGCCCATACCGGCCTCGGTTAGCCCTAAATGCAGCGGCGCATGGGTACGCCGGGCTAGTTCGCGGTAGACCCACCAGAGGTCGGGTGCATTTGAAATCTTGGCCGATAGGATGATTTTATCTTCGCTGAGGCCATACTTCAGGGCCCATTCGTAGCTACGAACCGCCGACTCTACGATGGTCTCGAGCGTGACCTGGTGGGCATCTTTGGGTTCGGAGCGGGCGGCATTGGCGTCCATCATCTCCTCGAGCAAGCCTGCGTCCAGCGAACCCCAGTTCACCCCAATCCGCACCGGCTTGCCGTACTCCACCGCCACCTCGCACATGGTGCGAAAGTTGGGGTCCTGTTGTTTGCCTTTTCCCACTGTTCCGGGGTTGATGCGGTACTTGTCCAAGGCCAGCGCCATCTGGGGGTACTTGCGCAACAGAATATGGCCGTTGAAGTGAAAATCGCCCACCAGGGGCACATCCACACCCAGGTCGGCCAGGCGACGCTTGATTTCAGGTACGGCCAGAGCAGCTTCGTCATTGTTGACGGTCATGCGCACGACCTCGGAGCCCGCGCGGGCCAGGGCCCAGACCTGAGCTACGGTGGCCTCGATGTCGGCAGTGTCGGTATTGGTCATGGATTGTACCACCACCGGGTGGTCGCCCCCTTTGGGTACTTTCCCCACCCAGACCGTCGGTGTTTTGCGGCGTTTGACTACCATACTCCCAAGTCTAATATCCTCCGGCCAAGCGAATAGTAGACCAGGGCAGGGGTAGGCCCGAACAGCGGCCCATTGGGCGTGTTGGACTGGCGGGAGCGCTTCCCCTGATACAAGTCACAGACGCAAAAATTGGGTAATCTTGGGCTATGGCGATTCACGTAGGAGACCGTCTACCCGAGGTAACCGTGTTCAACACTTCTGCCGAGCCGGTATCGCTGGCGGGGCTGGCACAAGGAAGGCCGGGGGTATTGCTTTTTTTTCCGGCTGCACACACCCGGGTGTGCGAAAAGGAGCTGTGCACCTTCCGCGATGGGCTGGCGGAGTACAACCAGCTTGGGGTTGAGGTGTATGGCCTGAGTGTGGACACCCCCTGGACCCTGGCCGCTTATGCCAGGTCGCTGGGTCTGGCCTTTCCGCTGTTCTCCGATTACAACCGGGAAGCCACCCGGGCCTTTGGGCTCGAGATTAGCCTGCGGGGTCTACCCGGCTTTTCCCAGCGGGCGGCCTATGTGTTCGAGGCTTCCGGCCGCATCGCCTGGGCCTGGGTGGCCGAGGTGGCGGCCCAGGAGCCCCCCTACCTGGAGGTGGCCGAAGCGGTGAAGGCCCTGGCCGAGGCCAGGGTTTAATGGCATCCGGTGGCTAGAGCAGCTCGAGTTTGGGCCAGCCCAGCAGCAAGTCCTGCTCGGTGAGGGCTTCGCCCTCGGACTCGGGGGTCCAGGCCACGTAGGCGGCCAGGGTGTTGGTGGGGCTCGAGGAGGCCAGGGCCATTAGGGCCTGGCGCACCCCCTCGCGGCGCAAGGGGGTGGCTACCGGGGGCAGGCTGCCCCTCACGGCCAGCAACAGCGTTACCAGCAGGTAGCGCCCATCGGGTTCGGCCCTGGGCTGATAAGCGCCCTGAACCACCTCTTTGCCTTCGAAGTGCCGGTAGGTTTCAACAAACTCCGAGCGGGTCTCGGTCATCCAGGCATCGAACTGCCCCTCGGCTTTGTCCAGGCTGCCCATCCAAACCTCATACATGCCATACCGCCAGCCAGCCTGCTCGCGCAGCAGCAACACGGCGGTGTTGTCTATCAGGTCGGCCAGCCCCCGCACGCTCTCGGTATCGGCTACCTCGGCATTGTGGCGCAGGCTGGCCTGCAGCTGGGGGCTGTAGAGGGTGGCTAGTCGAAGCCGGGCCACTGTGCTCTCGAGCTCGCTGCCTGCTCCAGCGCCAGTTGCGGCCCGTTGCAACCCCCGCACCATCGAGAGGCTGACCACAACGATGCCCACAATGAACACTAGTGCGATCAGGTCGAAGTTGTAGCCCGCTCCTGGAGTTACAAAAACGGGCGGTCGGGTGCTGGGATAGCCTGGGGCACTGGGGGGGTAGGTGGGGTAGCTGGGATACCGGCGCGGGGTTGGCAGGGGCAGGGAGGGAGCAGGCGAGGGATTGACCCTGGGAATGGAGGGGCTCGAGCGGGGTGCCGAAAAGCCACCGCGACCGCCCACACCGCCTCCACTGCGCTGGGCGATGGCACTGCTCCATCCCGGCCCGCCCAGACTGTTACCGGCTGGACTGCTGGGCCAGGAAACCAGGGCCCATAGCAATAGAAGAACCCAAACCCCAGTGCGTCTCATCCGTTTCAGCATACGGCATTGTGCTGGGGGTTCTTATTGCCATTGATATAATCAGTAAACTTGATAATAATAGACTCAGGGTGCAGACCCACTCGAGAAAAACCCCCAATGGTGGGACTGCCTGTACACTTGCGATAGATATGGAGTTGATTATGAACGACAAAACCGAAAAAAATAACACTAACCTTCCCGAGAGGCTCCCGGTATGTCCGGTACGAGGCTCGGTGATTTACCCCAGCATGGTCATGCCCATCGATGCGGGGCGGGCTATATCCATACGGGCCATCGAGGCCGCTTTATCCCAGGAGCGGGTCATCCTGATCGTCAGCCAGCGGGACAAAGAAGTAGAGGAACCCGGCGCGGACGACCTGTACGATGTGGGCACCGCCTGCAACATCCTCCGCATGCGCAAAAACGCCGATGGCTCGGTGCAGATGCTGGTACAGGCCTTTGCTCGGGTAAAGGTACAGCAGTATTACCAGGCCACCGGCTACCTGGAAGCCAGCGTGATGCGGCTGCCCGAGGTTGAAGGCAAGGCTACCGAGGTGACGGCGCTATTCCGCGAGGTCAAGGAGCGCTTTGAGAACCTGCTGCGCGAGGGCAAGTATGTCTCGCCCGAAGTGGCGCAGTTTGTGCTGAACCTGGAAGACCCTTCGCAGCTGGCCGATTACATTGCCTTCCACCTCGACTTCAAGCTGGAAGACAAGCAGCAGATTCTGGCCACCCCCTCGGTGGTGGATCGCCTCAAGCGCATTGCCATCTTGCTGGATGCTGAGCTGGACCTGGTGGAGACCCAGCGCCGTATTCAGCAGCAGGTGAAAGAAGAAATTGATAAAAACCAGCGGGAGTTTTATCTGCGCGAGCAGATGAAGGCCATCCAGCGCGAGCTTCATGGTGAAGAGGGCGAGGTGGAGGTGGAGGAGTTCCGCCAGAAAATTGCCGCTTTGAACCTACCTGCAAATGTTTTGCCTGAAGTGGAGCGCGAGCTTTCCCGCTTTGCCCGCATGCACCCCGACTCGGCTGAAGCCAGCGTGGTGCGCACCTATCTGGACTGGATCATCAACCTTCCCTGGAACACCCGCACCCAGGACCAGATTGACCTGCGGGAAGCCAAAAAAATCCTGGATGAAGACCATTATGGGCTGGAAAAGGTCAAGGATCGGGTGCTGGAGTACCTGGCGGTGCGCAAGCTGAAGCTCGAGCGCCAGCAGAAGGGCGAAATTCCGCCAGAGGAGGTTTCCAAAGGCCCCATCTTGCTGTTTGTGGGGCCGCCAGGGGTAGGGAAGACCTCCATCGCCAAGTCCATCGCCAAGAGCCTGGGCCGTAAATACCACCGCATCTCGCTGGGTGGGGCCCGCGACGAGTCCGATATTCGAGGCCACCGCCGCACCTACATCGGGGCCATGCCAGGACGCATCATCCAGGGCATGCGCCAGGCTGGCAGCAAGAACCCCGTCATCTTGCTGGACGAGGTAGACAAACTGGGGGTTTCTTACCAGGGCGACCCGGCAGCGGCCTTGCTCGAGCTGCTTGACCCCGCGCAAAACAAGGAGTTTACCGACCACTACCTGGGCGTTCCGTTTGACATGAGCGAGGTGCTCTTTATCTGCACCGCCAACTTCCCCGAGAACATTCCCGGGCCCCTGTTCGACCGCATGGAGCTGATCGAGTTTACCAGCTACATCGAACAGGAAAAGCTCGAGATCGCCAAGCGCTACCTGCTGCCCCGTCAGATGAGCGAGAATGGGCTTAAGGAAAACCAGGTACACATCACCGAGGCTGCGCTGATGCGCCTGATTACTCACTACACCCGCGAGGCCGGGGTACGCAACCTCGAGCGCGAGATCGGCACCTTGTTGCGTAAGTCCGCTCGCTCCATTCTGGAAAGCGGGAAAAAGCGGGTACGCATCACCGAAGCCGACCTGGAAAAATACCTTGGCCCGGCGCGCTTCCAGCCCGAGTCGGAGGCCAGAACGCCCCAGATTGGGGTGGCCACGGGGATGTTTTACACCCCGGTAGGGGGCGACATCATGTTTATCGAGGTCTCGGTCATGCCGGGCAAAGGCAACCTGATTCTGACCGGTCAACTTGGCGACGTGATGAAGGAGTCGGCGCGTGCGGCCCTTTCGTACGCCAAGAAAAACGCAGCTCGCTTTGGTATCCCCCTCGAGCGATTCGATAACTCAGACGTGCATATCCATGTTCCAGCGGGCGCCGTGCCCAAAGAAGGCCCCTCGGCGGGCATTGCCATTACCGCAGCGCTGGTCTCGGCCCTGGCCGAAATCCCGGTGCGCAACGATGTGGCTATGACCGGAGAAATTACCCTTACCGGGCGGGTGCTGCCCATTGGGGGTGTGAAAGAAAAGGTGCTGGGCGCTCGCCGTGCGGGAATCCGCGAGGTGATTTTGCCTAAGCAAAACCAGCCCGACCTTTCAGACATCCCTGCTTACCTGCGCCAGAACCTTCAGTTTCACTTTGCCGAGGCGTTGGACCAGGTGCTGGACTGGACGCTGGTAGGAGGGCTGCGAGCCCTCGAGCACAAGGCAGCGCCCCCCTCGAAGAAGACCCGCCGGGGCAAAGAACAGCCTGTGGCAAGGGCATAGTGCGGTCTTCAAAAGGGCTGTCTCAGAGCGGTTTTCATGTGCTGGGTATTCGTGGGAACCGATCTTTAGATCAACCGGGTTGGTTACGTAGCCTGGGGGCTGGTTTTGGGTCTGGCCCCCACGTAGCGCAGAGCTGTCCAGATCAGTACCCCAGAAAATACCAGCCTAAGCCAGAACTCAGGTAGCTGGTTGGCTACCAAACCGCCGGCAAAGGCCCCGATCAGAATGCCCACAACCAATCCCGGCACATACTCCTGGGCCAGGTTGCCGTGACGGTAGTGGGTATAAGAACCCACCAGCGCCGATGGCACCATAGCCAGCAGGGAAGTGCCCTGGGCTGTGTGCTGCTCGAGGCCCACCAGCAGCACCATAATCGGTACCGTAATGGTGCCACCACCCACGCCCAGCAAGCCTGAGGCGAAACCCGCTGCTGCACCCGTAACGATGAGTGGAATAATCTTAAGCCATCCTTGCAAGGGCTCGTCGACATGGGGGATGTAGGGTTTGAGCAACAGGCTCAGGGCAACCACAACCAGGTACCAGCCGAATATCCGCTTGAGTTTCCACTCTGGTAGCCGGTTGGCAAAACGTGCACCCCAGTTGGCCGTGAGCATGGCGCTGGGGAAGATGACCAGGGCAGCCAACCAGTCCACTGTGCCCTGGGTGGCGTAGGTAAAGGCTCCAACCAGGCCTGTAAAAACAACCATTACCAGGCTCGTGGCCACAGCGTGGTGTTGGGATAGCTTTAGAAAGATCGACATCAGCGGGACGGCAACTATACCGCCCCCCAGCCCTACCAACCCCCCAAAACCTCCCGCAATCAGGCCGATCCACAGACTAGTGAGATTCACAGCCCCCGTTATACCATGCCCCACAAGATTTTAGATTCAAAATCCCGAGCTTTAGCCAAGCGCGACTTGTAGCCAGCGCAGCCAGTTCTCGCCAAGGACACTGCGCTGGAAGGGTTCGGGAACCAGCCGGGCGATTTTTTGCAGATCGGCGGGCTGGTCCAGCCCATACGGGTTTTCCTTCATGCCAAAGCCGCCATCGAAGTCGGAGCCGATGCCTACCCTGTCCCAGCCGATTAAACCTGCGGTGTGGGCCAGGTGCTGGCCCACCACTTCCAGCCCCACCCGCTCCATGCCGCGCTTCCAGTTGTGGTCGAGAAAAAACCCGTACAAAACCGTGCCGATGACCCCCTGGCGTTCGCCAATGGCCCGGATCATGGCGTCGCTCAGGTGGCGGTTGGAGAACTCGAGCCCCTCGCCCCCCAGCAAGGCCCGGGGGTTGCTGTGGGTAGCACAGACCGGGCCCTCGAATACCTCGAGGGCCTGCCAGAAGGCCTGTTCGTCCATGTGGGAAAAATCGAGGGCCAGCCGACTTTCGTGCATGGCCTGCAGGAGCTCGAGGCCCAGCTCGCTCAGGCCGCCGGGCTCGCGGGTTCCGCCACAGTAGCGGGTGCGGTTCCAGGCCGGGCCAATCAGCCGAACCCCTTCCGACTTCCAGAAAGCCACCTCGCCAGGCTCACGGATGCACTCGGCGCCTTCAATCAGGATCAGCAGGGCTGTAATCCTGTCCTGAGGCCACAACGCCAGATGCCTCGCCAGACTGGCCCGGTCGCGGAGGATGCGCACCCAGCCCTGCTCTTCCCAGCGCAGGTATACCTCCAGCTGCTTGCGGGCCTGGGCGTGGGCGCTTTGGGGGTCTGTGTACCGGCGCGGATCAACCCACAGGGTGGCGAAGCAGAGGCCCACACCCCCTTCGCGTAGGGCAGGCAGGGTCACGACCGGTATCTCGGCGCGGGCGTCGCGTGCACGCAGCTCTGCAAGCGGCAGGGTCAGGTCGCGCCCCAGGTCCAGGGCGTTATGGGCCAGGTCGAGGTGAGCATCTACAATCATGCCTTCAATACTAGCGTGGTTCTGCAACACAGCCAGACGGCTGAGAAATGCCTCTGATTTGTTCTTTTTCCGGGGCCCCCCTGAAGCGCGGGTAGCAGCCTGAAAAACCATGATGCTCCAGCCTGTCGCTAACGCAACGATTCAGGCGGGGTTCATAGGATTTGTAGGTCAGACTCCTGCAAGCAAAGGCTTTTGCCCTTAAAACCAGGCCATGAATCTTGTCTGGCACCGCGCCGACCTTCGCCTGCACGATAACCCGGCCCTGGTCGAGGCTTTGAAGTCCGGCCCGGCCCTGGGGCTGGTGGTTTTGGATGCCAACATCCTGCAAAACACCAGCCCGCGCCGACGCGCCTGGTTTTATCAGAACACCGCGGCCCTGCGTGAAGCCTATAAAAGCCGGGGGGGCGTTCTGCTGATTCGCAGTGGCCTGCCGTGGGTGGTGCTGTCTGAGCTGGTTCGTGAGCTTGGGGTACATCGGGTTTACGCGGTTCGCAACTCGACCCCCTATGCCCGCTTTCGTGACCAGAAGGTGGAGGAGGCTCTGCCGGGGTGGGTAACCTGGCTGGAAGGGCAGTACATCCAGGAACCCGGCAGCATCCTGAAGCCCGACGGGGGCCCTTACACGGTCTTCACACCGTACTCCCGGCGCTGGTGGGCTGCTGGGGTACCGGTTTTGCTCGAGGCCCCTGCTCACTTTCCGCCCACACGCCTTCCCCCGGGCTTAGACCTGGGCACCATTCCCCAAGAAACCCCGGATGTGCTGCTGCCACCGGCGGGTGAGGAGGCTGCGCAAAAGGCGCTCGAGGTTTTTTTGCGCGACAAGCTGCCCAGCTACCACCAGACCCGCGATGCGCTGGCCGGTGAGGGAACCTCGAGGCTCTCCTACTACTTCACCCTGGGGGTGCTTTCACCCCGCCTGGCTGCCCAAAAGGCTTTGCAGATCGGGGGTGAAGGGGCCCGCAAATGGGTTAACGAGTTGTGCTGGCGTGACTTTAGCGGCGATCTGCTCTACCATCACCCGCAGATGATGACCCAGGCCTTCGACCCCCGCTGGAATGAACTGCCCTGGAACGACGATGACGAGCTTTTTGAGGCCTGGCTGTGGGGCCAGACCGGTATACCGGTGGTGGATGCCAGCATGCGCGAACTGCGGGCCACGGGCTTCTTGTCCAACCGAGCCCGCATGGTGGTGGCGCAGTTCGCGGTCAAACTGGCCCTGCTGCCCTGGCAAAAATGCGAACGGGCCTTCCGCGACCTGCTCTTGGATGGCGATAACGCCTCCAACCTGCAGGGCTGGCAATGGGCCGGGGGCTTGGGGGTGGACGCGGCCCCCTACTTCCGCGTATTTAATCTGATTACCCAGGCTGAAACCCACGACCCCAGCGGTATCTGGCTAAGGCGCTGGGTGCCCGAGTCGGAGGGCCGGCCCCAGCCCTACCAAAACCCGTTGCTGGATTTGCATCTGGCCCGCAAGCGCTACCTGGCCGTTGCTGAGAAAATTGCCAAAAAGCCCCTTGTAGAGCGGATGTAGCCTGGCTGAACCCAGGCTGCGGCTATGTGTAAGGATTGTGTATGCAGCGCAAAGGTTTTAAGGCCCACCTACCGGTGAAGACGTGCCTGGTGTGTGGCCAGCCCTTCCAGTGGCGCAAAAAGTGGTTGCGCAGCTGGGATGAAGTGAAGTATTGCTCGGCGCGCTGTAGAAGCCAGGCCAAAGGAGGGCAAAAGTGAGCGAACTCGTGGGAGAGCGTATAGCCCAGCAACTCATGCTGTGGGCCCTGGTGTGCTTGGCAGGCTCCACTTGGGCCTTGTGGCGTACCCAGCATCCCTTCTGGAGGTCGTTTTGGTTTATGACTGGGGTCTGGGCCCTGGTCAATGCGGCAATTGCCTATGGGGGGTGGCTGGCTGCTGAGCCCGATGCGGCCCAACTACGCCAGTTGCTTTGGATTAACGCCGGTTTGGACGTTTTTTACATTGGGGCGGGGTGGTTTTTGTGGACGCGCCCCCAGCCAACCCTCAAGGGGTTTGGCCTGGCCGTTGGGTTGCAGGGGTGCTTCTTGCTGGCATTTGACCTGCTCCATGCCCTGCAAATATGAACGTATTCTAGACATACATTGTACTCAGATTGTACATATATGCTTTGCCCTAGAGGTTGCAGAAGGTGGCATGAGTAAATCGAAAGCCGACGATTATCGGCCAAAGGTTTTCCAGCTACCCATCTTCCAACCCCAATTTTGTAGCTGTACACGGAGGTGGCATATGAAGATCAAAGCTTTACTCGTCGCAGGTAGCCTGGCCCTGGCTGTTCTTGGCCTCACCCTCACCAACGCCCAGAGCACCACTCAGAACCAGACCATCACACAGATAGTAGCTACCAACCCCAACTTCAGCACCCTGCTGGCGGCAGTACAGGCGGCAGGCCTGGCAGACACCCTTTCTGGAGAAGGCCCCTTTACAGTCTTTGCGCCCACCAATGAAGCCTTTGCCAAGATTCCAAAAGCCGACCTGGACAAGCTTCTGGCCGACAAAGCGGCCCTCACCAAGGTCTTGACCTACCATGTGGTGGCCGGGCGGGTGCCCTCGAGCCAGGTGGTTACCCTGAAAGAAGCCAAAACCGTTCAGAGTCAGAGCGTTACTATCCAAGTTAAAGATGGCAAGGTAATCCTCAACGGAAACTCTACGGTCACGGCGGTCGACATTCAGGCCAAAAACGGCATCATCCACGTGATCGATACCGTGCTGTTGCCCAAATAGCAAGAATAAAGCCCCGATCCCCTGTCGCCCGACAGGGGCTTATTTTTTTGGGGGGTGTTTGTAATCCAGATGGGTTGCCGGATTGTGCGCTTCGGGTTACGATGCCATAGAAACGAATAACCCTGTGGTTTAGAAAGGAGAACCCTATGCTGTGGACGAGGTGGATCGCAGGCTTGGTGCTGGTGTTTGGCTTTGCCCTGGCTCAGGACAATACGGCTTACGTGCGTTTTGCCCACCTGGTGCCCGATGCCCCAGCGGTCGACATCTTAGCGGGTGGGAATAAGGTTTTTGAGGCCCAGACTTTCAAAGATGTAACCTACTACGCCGAGGTGCCCGCGGGTAGCCTGACCCTGACCGTGCAGACCACCGGGCAGAGCCCGGCTAAGGTAGCCGATGTAAACATTCGCGTACAGGCGGGCAAGTACTACACGGTGATGGCGCTTGGCACGCTCTCGACCCTCCAGGCCCGCGTGGTCGAAGACCGCATTGCCCCTGCCGAAGGCGTAGCCAAAGTACGCATTGTGCACGCCTCGCCAGATGCACCCGCCGTGGATGTGGCCCTCAAAGGTGGGCCGGTGCTGTTTCGCAATCTGGCCTTCAACCAGGTTTCGGGGTACGGCATCGTTCCAGCAGGTGCCTACAACCTCGAGGTGCGCCCTACTGGTACCACCAGTGTGGCACTCCCGCTGGAGGGGGTGGCGTTCGAAGGTGGTAAGGTCTACAGTGTTTTTGCTGTAGGGTTGCTGGCTGGTGAGACCCTCGAGGTGGTCGTGGTGGAAGACTCTTTTGGTAGTCCGTGAGCCAAAACATAGGGTTTTGAGGTGGGCTTCGGCCCACCTTTTTGTGAGCCCAGGTCAAGTTCGAAACCCGATCTGGCCGCAGCATAGAAGTTATGCGCATCTGGATTGTTCTACTGGTTTTGTTGGGGCTGGGCCTGGCTCAGCCCCTGCGCTGGAACGGCCAGTCCGAGTACCGGGCCATTCCGGGCGCAAGCACAGCGGCAGGCACGGCCCTGGACAGAAGCTATACGCTGCTCTACCCGGCCCAGGGAACCCCCCGTGGCACCATCGTGTTTGTTCCGGGTTTTTTGGGTGGTGCAACCAACTTCGACGCTCTGGCCCGCCGGCTGGTGCTGGCGGCCCCCGGCTGGTCGGTCTGGGCCTGGGATCGGCGGGCCAATGGCCTGGAAGACCGCCAGGGCTTCACCACCGCCGACCCCTGGGCTTACTACCAGAACTACAAGCTGCCCGATTTTCCCTTTCTGAAGGACTGGGGCCTGAGGGTGCACCTGGAAGATCTCGAGCGGGTGATAGACCAGGCCCGCAGCGCTGGCCCGGTGGTGCTGGCCGGACACTCGCTGGGGGCCAGCCTGGCCTCGCTGTTTGCCCTGTACCGGGGCGAAAAAATCAGCGGCCTGATTTTGCTAGATGGAGCACCCCGCCTGATTCCCCTCACCCGCGAGCAGTATTTGCAGGGCAGCGAGGGAAGTTTTGGACGTCTGGCAGGTCTCAATGAACTCCTGGAAGGCAAAGCCCCCCCTTACATCAACGCTTTCGGGTTGAACCTAGCAGGTTTTGCCCAGGCCGAAGCCCAGGCCTTCATGACCGCACAAAACCCCCTGGCCGATGCCCCCCCTGGCTGGGCCCCTTTCCGGGCCAGCCGGCTGGCTGCAGCCCTGTACCGCGTGGATGAGCGCTATGCCCTATCGCCAATTTTCGCGGTCTCGGTGGGGCAGGCCACTGGGCGCGAAGGCATCAACCTGTTGAGCCTGGTGGTGGGCAGCTTGATTTACACCATTCGCGGGCCGCGGGGGAGCCGGGTGGAGTGGCGCGATAATGGCGAGGCCACCGACCCCATGGAGTTTATTGGGATGTACGCCAGTCCCACCACCGGCTTTTCGGAATGGTTTTTCCCTTACCGTCTGTCGCTCGACATCTCGGCCTACGAGGTGGCCATGCCCGAGCTAAAGCCGCGCGCGCTGCCCTACCCGGTACTGGCCCTGGGGGCAGGGCGTGGCTTGCTGCCCCAGGAAAGCAACTTCCGCAGCGTGGGCGAAACCTTCCCCAATACCCGCACAGACATCCGCATCCTGCCCAACCTGACCCACCTGGACATCCTCACCAGCCGCAACGGGGACGCGGTAGGCCCCATTGCCCAGTACCTGCATGGGGTGCGTTAGAGACCTATGACCCTCTGGGTACTAGGGGATCAGCTTAACCATGCAGCGGTGCGGCAGCTTGCCCCAAAACGGGTGTTGCTGGTCGAAGCCTACGAACTAGGGCGTACACCGCCTATGCATCCCCAGAAGCTGGTGCTGTTCTTTAGTGCCATGCGCCACTTTGCCCAGGAATTGCGCGAGCTTGGCTGGGAGGTTATCTACCTGCAAGCCGAAACCCTGGAAGAAGCCCTGGCACGGTTCTTTGAGGTGTATCCGGGCGAGACCCTGGCCCAGATGCGGCCTGCGGACTATGGCTTTGCTGAGCGGGTACAGGCCATGGTCGAGCGGGCGGAGGGCCGCTACCGGAGCTTGCCCAACCCGCTCTGGCTGTTGCAGCCGGAGGAGTTTGACCGCTGGGCGGGCAGCCGCAAAACCTACCGCCTCGAGTACTTCTACCGCTTTATGCGCCAGCGCACCGGCTACCTGATGCAGGGGGGCCAGCCGGTGGGGGGTGCTTGGAACTACGACGCGGAAAACCGCAAAACCCCTCCGCCGAGCTACCGGCCCCCGCCGCCTTTGCGTTTTGTCCCCGATGCGCTCACCCGGCAGGCCATCCAGACGGTGCAGGAGAAGTTCACGGGCCATTTTGGGGCCCTGGAGGGGTTCGACTGGCCGGTGACACGCCAGGAGGCCCTGCAAGCTCTGGAGGATTTCGTACAGCAGCGACTGGCCCAGTTTGGCCCCTATCAGGACGCTTTGCTGGAGCAGAGCTGGAGCATGCACCACTCGCTCCTTTCGCCGGCGATTAATCTGGGTTTGCTGCACCCCAAAGAAGTGGTGGAGCGCGTGCTGGCCGAGTACGAAAAAGGTGGCCTACCGCTGGCGAGCGTCGAAGGCTTTGTGCGACAGGTGATCGGCTGGCGCGAGTACATCTACCACATCTACCGCCGGGAGATGCCGGCGCTGGCGAACGCCAATCAACTTCAAGCCCACCGGCCCTTGCCCCCACTGTTCTGGGGTGCGCCCACCCGGATGCGCTGCCTATCTACGGTGATTGAGCGCGTCCGGCAGCGTGGCTACGCCCACCACATCGAGCGGCTGATGGTGCTGGCCAACTTCGCCCTGCTCTTCGGGGTGAACCCCCAGGAACTCAACGCCTGGTTCGTTGCGGCCTTTGTGGACTCTGCCGACTGGGTGATGGTGCCCAACGTGCTGGGCATGGGGGTGTTTGCCTCGCCGGTGCTCTCCTCCAAGCCCTACGCGGCCAGCGGGAAGTACATTGCCCGCATGGGCAACCACTGCAAACACTGTGGTTTCCGGGTAGAGGAGACCCAGGGCGAACGGGCCTGTCCCTTCAACAGCCTGTACTGGGACTTCATGGCCCAGCACCGCGCTTTGCTCGAGGCTAACCCGCGCTTGGGCGTGCTGTACAAGACCTGGGAAAAGCGCAGTTCAAAAGACCAAGCGGCGGTTCGACACCAAGCCCAGCAATGGCGTCAGCGTATTGACCTGGGTGAGATTTGAGTGGCAAGGGGCTTAACAAAAACTCAAGGCTCGTTACACATCGAGATTTTACGCGCATGGGTTTTGCTGGAAAAACGGTTTTGGTCGGTGTTTACCGACGTAACCGGAGCAGCGCCCTTGGCGTGACCTTGACGCCGGGTGTGATTAACGTTTCGAGCGAGCGCAATTGTGGGTAAAATCACTGGGTGCTGAAACGGCTTTAGCTAGGCAAGCCAGAAGCGCATGTTGGGTTGGCATACGGGAGACAAAGACTTGTTCACACAGATGACCACCTGGTTGAGGCCGCGCAGGCTCGAGCTGTTCCTGGGCCTGAGCTTCATGCTGATGTATGGGCTGGCTTTTCCTGCGATGTATCAAAGCCTCAGCCACGGGGCCCTGCTCCTGGTTTTGCCTGGGGTGGCCCTTTTGAGTTGGGCCCTGGGCATCTGGGGCGCGCTGATGGTGGGCCTAACGTTGCTCCCTTTTTATACCGTATTGCTCAATTCGGTGGGAGCCCCATGGCAGCCGGGCCTGGGGGATGTGGTGTTGGTGGTGGGAGCGGTGGGGCTTATCACCTGTCTGGTGGTGGGGCTTTTTCGTTTTCAGTACGACCGCCGCTGGGCCGCTGAAGCCGCTATGAGGAAAAGCCAGGCCCAGGCCGAGGAGCGCAACCTCGAGCTCGCCCTATTTTCCAAAGTGCGCGATGGCCTGGCCCGCGACCTCGAGCCGCTGGCCCTGATGCGCGGGGTGGTAGACGTCCTGCAGGAGCATCCGCGTTTCGACAGCATTGCCGTCTATCGGCCTGAAGGGGCCTATCTGCGGCTGATATGGTCTGGGGGGAAGCAAACCCTGCCCGAACGCTTCGAGCCAACCCACGAGATTGTGCACCGGGCTGCCCACCAGGCCGAAACGGTGGTCATGCACAGCACCGAAGAGCGTAGTAAAGCCGGTTTGCTGGGTGAGCGGAGCCTGGTAGCAGTGCCGTTGCCGGTGAAAGGCAGGGTGTTTGGGGTGCTGGTGGTGGGCAGCACCCACACCGATCTCGAGCAACGGGACGTGCGCTTTCTGGAGGGGGTGGCGAGCCAGCTTAGCATGGCTATTGACCGTGCCCAGGTTTACGAGGCCCTGCGTGAACAGGAGGCCATCTACCGCACCTTGATGGAGACCCTGCCCGATGCGGTGGCGCTTTACGATGGTTCCAGGGTGCTCTACCTCAACTCGGTGGGGCTGCGGGGGCTGGGCTACGAGCGCCTCGAGGAAGTGGTGGGGCAGCCCCTGAGCCAGTTCGTTCACCCGGACTCACTTCCGCGCGTGGCCGAGCGGATACAGCGCATTTTGGGAGGGGAGCGCGATGCCCTCGAGGAAATTCGGCTGCTTACCCGCGATGGCCGCGAACTCGAGGTCGAGGCCCAGGGGGTGCGGGTGCAGATTGCAGGCCATGAGCAGGTCTTGATTTCCATTCGTGATGTGGGTGAACGCAAGCGCCAGCAAGCCCGTATCGAGTATCTGGCCTACCACGACCCCCTCACCGACCTGCCCAACCGCCGCAAGCTGTGGGTGGTGGCAGAGGAGGTATTTGTGGCCGACCGGCGTAAACGTGAGACCCCGGCCCTGATTTACCTTGACCTCGACAACTTTAAGCTACTCAACGACACCCTCGGCCATCAGGTTGGCGACGAACTCCTGCGCCAGCTGGCCCTGCGCATAAAGGAAGTGCTGCGGCAGGGCGACTTGCTGGCCCGAATGGGCGGGGACGAGTTTGCGGTGCTGCTGCCTTCAGCCGATCGAACCTCAGCTATGGCTACCGCCCGGCGCATTGTCGAGGTGTTCGACTACCCCTTTACGCTGGGCGAGCACGCAATCCATGTGCAGGCCAGCCTGGGGGTGGCGCTATTCCCCGAGCACGGCCAGACCCTCGATGCGCTGGCCCGGGCCGCCGATGTGGCCATGTACCAGGCCAAACAATCCCAGACCCATATTGCTATCTACGACCCCAGCCAGGACATCAACTCTGTTGAGCGGCTCGAGACCATCCAGCTTCTGCGCAAGACCATCCAGCAGGGGCGCTTCCTGATCCAGTACCAGCCCATCCTGAACATTGCCGAGCGCTACGTAAACAAATGGGAAGCCCTGGTGCGCTGGGAGCACCCGACCCGTGGGCTGCTGCGCCCAGCCGATTTTGTACCCCTGGCCGAAGAGTCGGGTTTGATTGGTGAACTGGACCTGGTCGTTTTGAAGCAAGCGGTACAGGATCAAAAAAGATTGGGCGGCGAGCTAACCATCAACTTTTCGGCTGTAACGCTGGCGCACCCCAACTGGGTGCGGGAGGTGGTGCGAGCGCTGGTGGATGAGGCCATGCAGCCTGGCCTGTTGTGGCTCGAGATTACCGAGTCGGCCTTATTGCCCGAGCGGCAAAAGTGGTTGGGCGGGCTGGAGGCGTTGCGTGGGCTGGGGGTTCGGGTAGCCCTCGATGACTTCGGCATGGGCTACTCCTCGCTGGCTCACCTTAAGCAGGTGCCGGTAGACTTGATCAAGATTGATAGGAGCTTCGTGGCGGAGATTGGACAGAGCCAGACCGCGGAGGACATTTTGCGGGCCATGCTGCAACTGGCCAGTGCCTTTGGCCTCAAAACCCTGGCCGAGGGCGTCGAGAGCCGCGCGCAACTGGAGTGGCTGGCGCATCACGGCTGCCACTACGCCCAGGGCTACTACATCGGCCAACCGATGTTGGTGGAGCAGGCTGCTTCACAGGTGGTTTGCAAAGTCTTTTGAAAGAGGGGCGATTTGCTTCTGCCTCACGGTGGAACCCGTGCAAAACCTGTAATCTCAACATCGTGAATACGCTCATCACAGGTGCTACAGGGGGCATTGGACAATCTTTGGCCCATCATCTAGCAGGCCGGGTCGGCCATCTAGCGCTATCCGGTCGCAACGGTCAGATTCTAGCCAGTCTGGCCCGTGAGCTAGGCGCGTCGGCGGTTCCTGCTGAGATGGGCAACGAGCTCGAGGTTCAGGCGCTGGCCGAAGAGGTGGGGTTGCTGGATCTGCTGGTGTATGCGGCGGGCGCGGTGCACAAGGCGGGCCTGCGGGAGCAGCACATGGCCGACCTCGAGCGCCTCACCGCCGCCAACCTGGGGGGACTGGCGCTTTTGCTCAAATACGCTAAGTTCAATCCCAATGCACGGGTGGTGCTGCTGGGGGTGTACCCCGAGTTGATCAGCGTACCGGGTTTGTCGGCCTATGCGGCGAGCAAGCTGGGGGCCGAGGGCTTGTTGAATGTGGCCCGCAAGGAGTTTCGCCGCGAAGGGGTGCGTTTTTGTTTGGTACGCTTGCCCGCGGTGGCCACCGGCCTCTGGGCACCCCTGGGCGGCGCTCCAAAAAGCGCGCTGCATCCAGAGCAGGCCGCAGCGCGAATTGTAGAAGGAGTTCTAAGCGAGCCGATGCCTGAGGTTCTGGAAATCAGGTGATGCTTGCCTGAATGGGGGAGATGCTATGAACTATCGCAAATATCTAATCCTTCTGCTGCTTGGCCTGTTCTGGGGTATGTCGCAAGCCCAGACGGCCCAGTACACCATTGAGGGGCGCGTAACCTATGCCGCCAGCTACACCCTGGGGCGCTGGGAGGGCACCAACACCAGTGTGCGGGGTAGCGTGCGCTGGAACCCCCAGACGGGCGAGGCTTCGGGCCAGGTGTGCGTGGAGCTGGGCCGCTTCGATTCGGGGAATGCCCTGCGCGATGCCGACGCCAGGGGGGTCTTCAACGTTGACAAGTATCCCCTGAGTTGCCTCGAGGTCGAACGTATCGACCAGGCAGGTGACGAAACAACGATTAGCGGGAACTTGGAAATTAGCGGAACACGCCGTCCGGTGCGTATTGCCGGCAAGCTGACCCGCGAAGGCAATACCTACCGTTTTGTGGGGGGGTTCAACACCAGCTTCTCGGAGTGGAAGCTGAGCCCCCCCAGTCTGCTGTTCCTACGGGTCAACAACCCGGTAGAGGTGCGCCTCGAGGCCCGCGCGGTTTTGCGCTAGACAATAAGAAATGTCTTTGATTTGTTCTTTTTCTGCGGCCCCCGCCTGAAGCACGGGTAGTAATACCGGATTCAAAAAGATAATCTTCAAACAAAAAGCGCTAAGAGGCTATCTTTTTGAATCCTAGAGCACTCCCTTCGGTCGGGTTAGTTCGTCACCGTTCGGTGACGAACTAACCGAATCTGGTATAACAACCTGAAAAGCGATGGTGCTCAAGCCTGTCCCTAGCGGAACGATTCAGGCGAGGTTCATATAAAACCACTCTAGTCAAAGATCTTGCCGGGATTGAGCAGGCTCTGGGGGTCAAAGAGCTGTTTGATCTGGCGCATCCATCCCAAAGCCGGCCCGTGCTCTTGGGGCAGATATTTCTTTTTGCGTAGCCCCACCCCGTGTTCGCCGGTACAGGTGCCCCCCAGGGCCAGGGTGTGCTCGACAAGTCGCTCGGAAAAAACTTCTGCCCTGGGGTCGCCTGGTTCACAGACCACCAGGGTGTGAAAGTTGCCGTCGCCCACGTGTCCCAAAATATTGCCGCTAAGGCCTAGTTCGCGCAGCAGGTGGCTGGAATATGCTACCAGGTCGGGCATTTTGGAGATGGGCACGGCAGTGTCGGTGGCGAGGTAGGCCTTTCCGGGGAAAAGGTTGACCAAAGCCCAGTAGGCCTGGTGCCGGGCCTCCCACTGGGCGGTGCGCTCCTCCTGGGTACGGGCGGTGTCTATGCGGATGGCCCCGGCCTCCTGCATCAGCTCGAGGGCTAGGCTCGATTCGGCCTCGAGGGCTTCCTGGGTGGAGGAGTGAAACTCCACAAATAAAGCGGGTTTTTCGGGGTAGCTCTGGCCCAGGTAGCGATTAATGGCCAGCATACCCACCTCGTCCACCAGCTCGAGCCGCGCCACCGGCAGCCCACTGGCCATAACCGCGTAGGCAGCCTGGGCGGTGGCGTTCAGGTTTTCGAAGAAAACCCGCAGGGTGTGGATGTGCTCGGGGATGGGGTGCAGCTTTAAGGTCAGGCAGGTGATGATGCCCAGGGTTCCCTCGGAGCCGATGAACAAGTCCTTGAGGTTATAGCCTGCGCTGCTTTTGCGTACCCCCCGGCCCAGCTCCAATACCTCGCCATTTGCCAGGACTACCTGTAGCGCCAGGACGTTCTGCCGCATCCCGCCGTATCGCACGGTGGTGGTGCCCGAGGCGTTGGTAGCGGCCATGCCCCCCAGGCTGGCATCCGCGCCGGGGTCTACCGGAAAGAAGAGGCCGGTGCCTTTGAGAGCCTCGTTCAGGGCCTTGCGGGTCAGGCCTGGCTCTACCACGGCCAGGAAGTCTTCGGGGCGAACCTCGAGCACCCGGTTCATGCGTGAAACATCCAGCGAGATGGCCGGTCCCTGGGGGATCACATGCCCCTCGAGGCTGGTACCGGCCCCAAAAGGAATTACCGCCACGCGGTGGGCACGGGCCCAGCCCAAAGCGGCCTGAATATCCGAAAGGTTTTCTGCAAAGACCACAGCCAGGGGCGGGTTCTGGATGGGGTAGCTCTCGTCTCTGCCATGGGTATTGAGGTCGGTGGGGGAGGTGCTCACTTTTTGCGGTAGTAGGTTCTTCAGGCTTTCCAGCATGGCTTTAGCCTAACCTTAAGGCCACAGGTTTAAGCGTTAACCAGAGCCGGCAAAGCGGGTGATATTTGAACCATGAAAGACACTTGAGCGTTACATAAAAGCTGTTGGTGATGTATGCGCCCACCAAGCCGGCGCAAGCTGCTACCCTGGCTGGTAGTGATGATTGCTTTGACGAACACACACCAACCTGCGCTGCGCGATAACCTGCAACGCCTGCTACGTGAGGCCTGGGACAAACTAGAACGGCAACCACGGGAATCGGCTGCCCCGGCACGCCGCGCCGAACACCTTGCCCGCTGCTCGGGCGAGAACCGAGCCTGGGCCCAGAGCCTTTTTGTGTGGGGGGTGGCCAGCCTGTACGAAGGCGATAGCCAGGAAGCCATTGTGCTTTTGTCGAGGGCCCTGGCGGTCTTTCGCTTTTTGAATGACGAACAGGGCCAGTGGTCCTGCCTCAAGGCCATTGCCCTGGCCTGGGGTTATGCCGGTGATGCTGTCCAGGCCCTCGAGACCCACTCCATTGCCAATACCTTCAATCGCCAGGCCGAGTTTGCAAGCAAAGCAGGCTGGCTGCGCTGGTTTGTCGCCGAGTGACGGGGCGCGCCTGAGCGCAGGGGCCATACACAAAACGCGCAAAATGACAGTTGCGGCTTCAAACTGTCAGCCTGTTGCCGGCGTTTTGCCTGTCTAGGACGGGTTATTTGCGCTTGACCGGAGGGCCTGCTATGTTGCAAGCTGAAGTATGGCAAGTGCTGTAAGACGGGAAGTGTGGCAGGACGTAGAGGTGAACCTGGAGCTTTCGCTCGAGTTCGACCCCGAGGAGTTTTTGCGGCGTTATCCGGGTCTTGCGCTGGTGCTGGCCGAACTGCTGGTGGGGCCTCCGCGGCGCTGGCGCGACCCTGCCGAGCTGCTGCCGTATGCAGGCTGTAAGAGCCTCGAGGCCAGGCTGCCCCGCTTGCGCTTTAGCCCCCTGGAAACCCGCTCGTTGGGCCGGGCCTTGGACAAGCTGTTTACGGCCATCGAGTTTCGCATTGTGGGGCACAAGGTGATTGCGGTTCCGCCGCCGGGTAGGTTTATCAAGCTACCCGAGGGCTGGCGGGCCCAGAGCGGGGTGTGGCTCTGCCATCAACCCCTGGCCTAGCTTTGTGGTTCAGGGGGCTGGGTTCGTCATTTGCTCAAAAATGCCCTAAGCTGGAGAAGCGCGGCCTGGTGCTGCGCTGGTTATGCCGCAACGAATTCTGCTGGTTTATACAAAGGCGGGGGGTGGGCACTTTGCCCTGGCACAAAACCTGCACAGGTTGCTGACCGAGCTCGAGCCCGAGTCCGAGATAAGGCTGTTCAACTTTTTTGACGTGGGGCCGCGCTGGATTGGTCAGGCCATCCAGGATGGTTACAATTTTTCGGTCAACAAACAGCGCTGGCTGTTTACAGTCTTTCAAGCTTTCTATCAGACCCGGCCGGCCATTCAGTCCTTTGCACGGGTTCTGGGAATGCGCCTGGCCCCGGCCATTAACGAATACCTGGAGTCGTTTCGCCCCGACAAGATTATTTACTGCTACCCGGTGAACCACGGCTTTCGCCGGTTGCCGTATGTACGCAAGCACAAGCCCAAAACCCTTACCGTGGTGAGCGATATTTTTAGCCCGCACCTGTACTGGTTTGTCGACACCAAAGACCAGTACGTGGTGGCCAGTCCCGAAGCCTATAGCCTGGCCCGGCGCTACCGGGTTCCTGCGGAGAACCTGCACTACTTCCAAACCCTGATTGACCCTAAATACAACCAGCCCCTGAAGCCCGCCGAGGTGGCTCGACTGCGCCAGGAGTGGGGCTTGACGCACCCCTACACCGTGCTGGTGACGGGGGGTGGTGCGGGCCTGAAAATAAGTTTTGGCCTGGTGCGTGAGCTGCTCAAAATCGAGGGCATCAATGTGGTGGTGGTGTGTGGCTATAACCAGAAGCTCTACCGGCAGCTCGAGGCCTTCAAAGAAAAAAACCGCATCTCAAACCTGGTCTTGTTTGGGTTTACCAAGCAGATGTACGAGCTAATTAATGTTTCCAACGTGGTGGTTACCAAGGCCGGCCCTGCTACCATTGCCGAGGTGCTTTCCCAGGGCAAAGACCTGATCGTCTGCGATTATGTGTGGCCGCAAGAATATGGCAACGTCGAGCTGATTCGGCATGAAAAGCTGGGGTATTACATCCGTCAACCCCGCAAAATTGCGCAAAAGATTCGCGAGCTCAAAGACCGGCCCCCTGAGCGCAAAACCCTCAGCCTGCAGAACGACATCGTGCGGCTGGCCAAGTACATCCTCGAGCTATAGCCGAACCTGGATGAACCGCTACTGCTGTTTTTGCTGGGGCCTCCCCCTGAAGCACTGGCAGCACTATCACACGCTTCACTGTGCGGGACAAAGCAATCAAGTTTTGAGCGGCTTAGTGAAGAGCGCTCTAAACGCAGTGCTTCAGGTGAGGCTCATATGGTGGGCGTCTTTGCGAAGGCGAGATAGGCCAAGGGCGCTCTAGCCCAGAATTTTCTCGATGCGCTCGAGCGCTTCCTGTGGCAGGTCTACCCCCGCTGCACCCAGGCTTTCCTCGAGCTGTTCAGGTTTGGTGGCACCCGTGATGGCGCTGCTCACGCCCTTCTGGCGCAGAACCCAGGCCAGGGCCAGCTGGGTACGGGTAAGGCCCAGGTCGGAGGCCACCTTTTTGAGGGCCTTGACCTTCTTGACGTTTTCTTCGGTCAGGAAGCGGTTGCCAAACTGGGGGTAGCGCTCGAAGCGGCTGTCTTTGGGTACGCCTTTGTCGTAACGCCCGGTAAGCATCCCCATGGCCAGGGGGCTCCAGACCACCATCCCCAGGCCAAAGCGCTCGGTTTCGGGCAGAATTTCCTGTTCCACGCGCTCACGGTAGAGCATCGAGTACTGCGGCTGCTCGACGGCGGGGGGGTGCAGGCCATTGCTCCGGGCAAACTGCACAGCCTCCACAATGCGGGCTGCCGGCCACTCGGAAGTACCCCAGTAGAGCACCAGGCCCCGGTCTACCAGGTTGCTCATGGTACCCACGATTTCCTCCATGGGCACCTCGGGGTCGTAGCGGTGGCAGAAATACAGGTCGAGGTAGTCGGTGCCCATACGCTTTAGGCTTCGCTCGAGGCTTTCCCGCACGTGCTTGCGCGAGAGGCCCCTTCCGTTGGCATCCTCGCTGGTGGGCCAGAAAACCTTGCTCGACAGAACCAGTTCGTGGCGGGGGAACTGTTCCAGCAAGGCTTTGCTCATCAGTTCCTCGGCCAGTCCCTTGGCGTACACGTCGGCGTTGTCAAAAAAATTGATGCCGCCTTCGTAGGCGATGCGGGTAATGGCCTTGATTCGCTCGAGGTCGTTGACGGCGTCGCCGTAGGTGACCCAGGCCCCCAGCGAAATTTCCGAAACCTTTAAGCCCCACTGACCAAGTTTGCGATAGCGCATGGGCATAGTATCCTCCGCCCGCCATCATATCGCGGGCAATCCATGTGAATGGAATCTGGGTTGTTTATTTGGCCTCGAGTTCGATTACCGCAGCAGGGGCCACAAAGCCCACCGACTTGTGGGTGCCGTCGCAAAAGGGCTTGTTGTTGGAATGCCCGCAGCGGCACAACGAGACCCTGGGTTTTTCGATAACCACTTCCTGGTCACCCTGACGCAACACGTATTTGCCGCCCGTTTCGATGCCAATGGAGCCGTTTTCGCGGAACTCGATTTTCATGGCCCAATTCTACCCACCCCGGTCAAAATGAGCGAGGTTTGACCTTTGGGCTTTAGCGTCCCAGAATACTCTGGATGTACACCACCCGTCTGGCCTACGTTCACCTGACCGTTCGGCAGCTCGAGGCCGCCGTAACCTTTTACACCCGTTTTCTGGATCTACAACTATCCGAACGCTTCGGGAAGACCGCGCTGCTGGTCTCATCTGAAAACCCAGCCCACTACGAGCTGGCCCTTAGCGAAGGCCAGCCGCCCAGTTCTATTACGCTTGGTTTTGCTGCTGCCACCGAGCAAGACTTTAAAGCAGCCCAGGACTTTGTTCGTCTCGAGGGCGTTCCCAGCAAGCTCGAGGATCGGGGCATCGCCCTGGTGCTTTGCCTGCAAGACCCCGACGGAAACTCGGTTGAGCTGTTTTTTGACCGGCGCAAGCGCGGGGGTCGGGCTTTCTGGCGGGGCGAGAGCGAACTTCTTTGAGCGCGAACCCCACCGGATGTGAGCGCTTTTCTTCACACTTCAGGCCGCTTCCCCAAGAAGCAGGCTAAAGCGCACCGTGCAAGGTTTTATACTAGGACCAAAGCAAGGAGGAACTGTGGGCTTATTGCGTGTTTTGGGGCGTTTGCTGCTGGTGGTTGTTGGGCTGGTGCTGGTTTTGGCGGTGGGCGGCTGGTTCTGGCTGCGGGGCGCAACCCTTCCCCAGCACCAGGGCAGGCTGGCCCTTAAGGGGCTTTCGGCGCCGGTTGAGATGAGCCGCACCGCAGAGAGGGTGCTGCACATCAAGGCCCAAACCGATACCGACGCCTTTTTTGCCCTGGGGGTGGCCCATGCCCAGGATCGCCTGTGGCAGATGGAGTTCCAGCGCCGGGTAGGGGCTGGGCGTCTATCTGAGGTAATCGGGAAAGCTACCCTGGATCAGGATCGCTTTTTGCGTACCTGGGGCTTTTACCGTGCTGCCGAGCAGGCCTATGTGGGCCTATCGCCTTATGCCAAGTCGGCGGTGGATGCCTACGTGGCCGGCATCAACGCCTATCTTTCAACCAACCCGCCGCTACCGCTGGAGTTTCGTCTGCTGGGCTTCAAGCCCGAGCCGTGGAAGCCCGCCGATGTGCTGGTCTGGGCCAAAATGATGTCCTTTGACCTCTCGGGCAACTGGCGCAGCGAGCTACAGCGCCTGCAATGGGCCGCCAAAGGCATGAGCCCTGCGCGCATGGCCCAGCTCAGACCACCCTATCCCGCCGACGCGCCCACCGTGTTGCAGGCCGAAGACCTGCAACTGCCGCCACCCGCCCGGCCCGACGGGGAGTCGGCCCGTGCCTTGCTTACCCTGGCCGTCCAGCTACCCAGGGCCCTGCACCTGCCGGGAGAGCTGATGGCCCGTGCCTCCAACAACTGGGTCATTGGGGGGGGCCGCAGCGTAAGCGGTAAGCCGCTGCTGGCCAACGACCCCCACCTGGGGCTGGGAGCACCTTCGGTGTGGTACCTGGTGCACATCGAAGCCCCCACCTACAAGGCCATTGGCACTAGCTTCCCGGGCCTTCCGGCAGTGGTGATTGGCCGTAACGAGCGCATCGGCTGGGGCGTGACCACGGTAGGCGCGGACGTGCAGGATCTGTACGTGATGGAAGAGGTGGCGGGAGGCTACCGCTACAGGGGGCAGGTCGAACCCTGGCGCATCCGCAACGAGGTTATCAAGATCAAAGGTGAGCCCGACGTAACCCTGCAGGTGCGGGAAAGCCGCTATGGGCCGGTCATCAACGATGTGGTCAAGAACCCCGGCGCCAGGCCGCTTTCGTTGCGCTGGACCAGCCTCGAGCCCACCGACCGCACCATAGAAGCCTTTATTGGCATTGCCAAAGCGCAAAACTGGGAGCAGTTCAAAGCCGCCCTGGCCAACTACAACGCACCCAGCCAGAACTTTGTTTATGCCGATGTGGACGGCAACATCGGTTACATGGCCCCAGCCCGCTTTCCCATCCGTAAACCCGGCCACTCGGGCCTGATGCCAGTTCCGGGCGATGGCAACTGGGACTGGCAGGGCTACCTGCCCCAGGACCAGTGGCCCCAGGTCTACAACCCTAAAGAGGGCTTTATCGTTACCGCCAACAACAAGGTAACCCCAGCCAACTACCCCCACACCATCTCGCTGGAGTGGGAGGAACCCTACCGGGCTCAGCGCATCCGTGAGCTGATTCTGGCCAAGGACAAGCTTTCTGTGGAAGATATGCAGGCCATGCAGCAGGACATCACCAGCTTGCTCTACCGCGAGTTTAAGCCTGTTCTGGAGATGCTCAACCCACTTTCGGAAAACGCGCGCCAGTGGAAGGCTCGCCTCCTGGCCTGGGACGGGGCAATGCGGGCCGAGCAGGTAGAACCCACGGTATTCCAGGCCTGGTACACCGAGCTTAGCCGCCTGCCCAGCAAAGAGGTGGAGCAGGAGTTCTGGGAACAGCCCCGCTACCTGCTGGCGGCCATGCGCCAGGGTGACCCGGCCTGCCAGACCTCCGATACCCAGACCTGCCTGGACTACGCGGCCCTTGCCCTGGATAAGGCCCTCGACCGCTTCAACAACAACCCCCCACCCTGGGGCCAGGTTCACCAGGCCTCTTTCCCACACGCCATCCTGACCAATGTTTCGCCACTGAACCGCCTGGCCGACCGGGCCATACCCCACGGCGGCGACCGCTACACCCTGAACCGTGCTTCTTACGACCCCAGCACCTTCCGCATGACGGTGGGAAGCAGCTACCGGCACATTCTGGATTTTGCCGACCTCGAGCGCTCTTTATTTATCATTCCCATGGGCCAGTCTGGGGCCTTGCTTTCGCCCAGCTACGATAGCCTTCTACGCAAATGGGCCAGCGGGCAGTACCTGCCCATGCGGATGAACGAGACCCGCTTCACCACGCGCCAGACCCTCGAGCCTCAGCGCTAGCACATAAGGCCGATTGACATTATCACGCTGGCGGGTTAGTGTACTATATAGCTAGTGCACTAAGGAGGTGGCTCGATTGTGGAACTTGGATGTAGAAGCGGGGCCGATTTATGCGCAGATTGTGCGGGGGGTGGAGCGAATGCTGGCGAATGGGGTGTTAAAACCAGGCGATAAACTGCCATCGGCACGGGAACTGGCGGCGGCCCTGAAGGTAAACCCCAACACGGTGATTCATGCCTACAGCCAGCTCGAGATGGCCCAGGTAAGCGAGACCCGGCGGGGCCTGGGTACTTTTGTGCGCGAGGATGTGAACGTCGAAGGCATCCGCCTGCGCATTTTGCAGGAGGCGGCGCAGCGCTTTTGGTCGGAAGTGCAAAGCCTGGGGCTGGGCCTCGAGGAGGCCCAAAAAGCCCTTCTAAGCCTGAGCTCCAACACCAGGGAGGCCCAATGATGCTGGCGAAGCTTTCGCATGTGACCAAGCGCTATGGCAAAACCGAGGGGGTGCACGACCTGAGCCTCGAGCTCTACCCCGGTCAGGCGGTTGGGCTTCTGGGCCTGAACGGCTCCGGCAAGACCACCACCCTCAAGCTTCTGGCCGGAATGCTGTTCCCCACCGCGGGAAGGGTGGAGGTACTGGGTAAGAACCCCCGTGAAAACCGAGGTCAGATTGCCTACCTGTCCGATGCCGACAACCTGTACGCCTGGATGACCCCCAGTGATGCCGAGCGCTTCATGCGGGGTCTGTACCCCGACTTCAACCCTACCCGCTACCGCGAGCTGCTGGCTTTTTTGGAAGTGCCCAAACAGGGCTACCGCTCGATGTCGCGGGGACAGCGGGCCCGCCTGCGCCTGGCCATGGTGCTGGCCCGTGAGGCTCGGCTGTTCTTGCTGGATGAGCCCCTTTCGGGCATAGATGTCATCTCGCGCGACCGCATTCTCAAGAGCCTGGTGCTGGAATGGCGCGAAGAGGCCTGCCTGGTGCTCTCGACCCACGAGGTCAGCGAGGCCGAGGGGATTTTTGAGCGGGTAGTGCTTTTGAAGGAAGGCCGCCTGGCCCTGGACGCCCAGGCCGAGGACTTGCGGGCCAAAGGGCAAAGCGTGAAGGACGCCTTTATCGAGGTGCTGGCCTGATGGGCGCATTCGGCTTTTAGACGCACAGCTTAGGAGGTAACACTTGTTAAACGCATTTTCGACATTGCTATGGCTCGAGCTACGCAAGTTTGGCGTATTCGGGCTGGGGCTAGCGTTGGGCGTGGTGGGCTGGTTCTTGCTTACCCGGCAGATTTTCGCCTGGAATGGAAGCAACCTCGAGTCGGCCATCGCGGTGTTTACTACCACATCGCTGGTCGCTGTGGGTGTTGGTGCGGCGCTGTTGGTGGCCCTGGGCCTAGATTTTGGGCGGGAGTACCGGGCTGGGCGCTGGCCACTGCTGCTGGGATCGCCCCAGCCGGCCTGGCTGCACCTGATGGCCAGGGCGGTGTTTGGAGTGGCTGTTCTGACACTGTTCAACGGTGCAATGTGGCTAATACAGGCCTTTTGGTTGAGCCAGACTGGGATTATCCTGCCCTTTGGCCTGGGTGCAGGAATATGGCTTTACCTGCTGGGGGGCTTGGCACTGGTGGTCCCAGCGCTGTTCCTGGGGCTCTGGCTGGCAGCATACATCCCTGGTAAAGCGACCTTGATTGCTTTTGTGATGGGTGTGGTGGGCATGGGACAGGTGTTGGAGTGGAGCCTGCGGCTCTTTGGCGGCCAGTTCTACCAACTGCTGCCTTTTTGGAGGCTTCCGGCGCCTACGGTTGAGCAGAACCCTGGGGTGCGGGCGCAGTGGGAGAGCTTTCCGGGCCTGCCGACCGAGGGCTTTGTGCTTTTGCTGGTGCTGACGGGTTTTTTCTTTTTTGTTACCAGCCGTTTGTGGCAGGAAGTGGAGGCCTAGAATGCCGAACGCACACCTTGGGACAGTAGAGCTGGTGGTGTTTGGGGGGGTGTTTGTCTGGCTGGCCTATGCCGGCTATCGCTTGTGGACAGCCACCTTTAGCCCGACGGCCCGCTGGGTAGGGGTAGGCTTCGTAGCCCTGGCTGCTTTGGGGCTTGCCCAGGATCTGTTCGACCTGAACCGCCAGGCGGTTCGTGCCGGGCCGGTTTCGGCCGATAGCGGCGTGGTGCGTGGGGTGGTGGAGGTTAGTGGCGGGGGGCTTTGTATCGAGTGTGAACGCCGCCTCGAGGGTGGGAAGTACCGCCTGCGGGGTAGCTGGGTGGCGGGTGAGTACGTCGTGCGCCCGGAGGGAACCCAGCCCTATGCCATTCAATTCCAGCATGGGGAGGTGCGGCTCGAGGACGTTCGCTTAAAGCCCGGCTGCGCTACCGGCTTTATATCCGAAGAGATGAGGCTGGAGTTTAGCGGGGCCAGTGAGGTTGTGCTCGAGGTCGGCCCTGGGGCAGCATGCACGAATTGAGCGGCTGGGCTTTCGCTTGCAAAAGCTAGGGCCAAACCATCAGATTTCGGGCCTTACGTGGCCGGATCCACACCACATCCGACCCTGTTGTTTCAGGTTCGAACCGGGCACACTGTAAAGAGGTGAGACATGATGCTGGATGTTTTGTTGCAACCCACAAACTTTTTTCGTGCGCTCTCAGAGCGAAAACCCAACCTGGTGGCTCCGTTTTTTATCGTGGTGGCCGCAGCCGTGGCGGCCTCGCTGGGGCAGGCTTTGCTAACCCGCCTGCTGCCCAGCCCCATACCGGGGGGTGTGGCGGTGCAGCTGGTGCTGGCCCTGGTGGGCGGGGTGGTTGGTGGCATGGTGGCCTGGGGGTTAGGGGGGCTGGTGGTTCGCCTTCTGGCCGGGCCGGACAGCCGGGCCTGGGAGGTGTATGGTTGGGCCAGTGTGCCGGGTTTGCTGGTGGGATTGGTGGCGATTCCCCTTGCGGCCTTGTTTCCTATTACCGGCGACCTGCCCCCTATACCCCCCCTTACCGATGTCGAGGCTTTTCAAGCCTGGCAGCGTGCGTATCGGCAGCTGATCTGGGAAGCCACCGGATTCAGGATTTTGCAGGGATTGGGCCTGCTGAGTGCGTTGTGGTCGTTCGGGATTATCTGGTCGGCGCTTAAGGTTCTGGCCCCGGCTAAAGCCCTGGTAACCACGCTGGTGATAGCGGCTGTTTCACTGGCTTTTATGGTCTGGGGCTTGCTGTCGCAGCGTTAGAGCGTGCCCAATCGGGCCAGGCTGTACCCAACTGGAGGCAATAGTAATGAAACGATGGTTTTGGGTTGTGTTGGTGGTGCTATCGCTGGGCTTGACTTTATTTGGCTTGCTGCGCCCAAGAACCGAGCAGGGCCTCTCGGTAAGTGTGGTGCGGGTTGAGCTGGGTGAGTTTGTGCGGGAAGTGCGGGCCAATGGCACCGTCGAGGCGCGGGTTTATACCCTGACCTTCCCCAGACCTGGCCGGGTGGCCGAGGTGCGGGTTCGGGAGGGTGAGTCGGTGGAGGCAGGGCAGGTGCTGGCGCTGCTCGAGACCACCAACGAACAGGCCCAGCTGCGCTCGCTGCAGCAAACCCTGGCCGCTTTACAGGCCCGGGCCCGGGCTGCCGAGGCGGACTACCAGTCCAACCGCACCCGCCTGCAAAACCAGTTGACCGAGGTGCGGCGCAACCTGCGCCTATCGCAGGAACTGCTGCGGGTGGGCGGGGTGGCCCTGGGTGAGGTTGAACGCTTGATGCGCCAGGAGAGCGACCTAATGGCCCAGCTGGCCAGCCTGGAGCAGGCCCGTGCCAGCACCCAGCGCGATCTGGAGGCCCAGCTTCAAGCCCGCCAGAGCGAGATGGCCTCGCTACAGCGCACCGTCGCCCAGGCAACCCTGCGTGCGCCGGTGGCCGGTACCGTGGCAGCGGTGGGCTACCTGGTCGGGGTCGAGACCACCGCTGGCGCGGCCTCGATTCGCCTGATAGAGGCCGGGAGCCTGCGGGTGCAGGCCCGCCTGGCCGAGGCCGATGTGCCCGCCGTGTGGCCCGGCCAGCCGGTTCGCCTCGAGCTCGATGCAGCGCCCGAGCAGCCTTTACAGGGCAGGGTGGACCGACTGGGGGTCCAGGCCGAGGTGGCCGGAAGCGGGGGGAGTGCGGTTTTACCAGTGTTTATACGCTTTGTGGATAAAGAGGCCGAGGCCATTGCCAGGCCGGGTTTGACCGTAACTGCCCGCATTACCACCCTGCGCCTGCCCAGGGCCCTCAAGATTCCCCTCGAGGCCCTGGTCGAAGAGCAGGGGCAGCGCTTTGTGTGGGTGGTGGATCCCCAGAGCCGAACGGTTCGCAAACAGCCCATCGTGCTCAAAGCCCGAAACCTGACCCAGGCCGCGGTGGAAGGGCTGGCCAACGACAGCATCCTGGTCTCGCTGCCGCCCGAAACCCTTAAGGAGGGCACCAGGGTCAGCTACCGCCTGCCCGAAGGGGGGCGCTGATGCCAGGTATCCCGAACCTGCGCTGTTGTTGGGGGGTTGTGCATGACTACTTCCCAGCGTGAAATTGTGCCGGTGGTAGAGATGCGTGGCGTGAGCAAGGTCTACTGCTCGGGCTCGAGGGCCCGCACGGTGGAGGTGCACGCGCTCGTGGGGGTCGACCTGACCATTTACCCAGGCGAGTATGTGGCCTTAATGGGGCCTTCGGGGTCGGGTAAGTCGACCCTGATGCACATCATCGGCCTGCTCGATACCCCTACCGAGGGCGAGTACCGCCTGGGAGGGGAGCCGGTGCGGGGCTTAAGCGAGGCCCAGCTGGCCCGTATCCGCAACCAGCGGGTGGGGTTCGTGTTTCAGGCCTTTTTCTTGCTACCGCGCCTGACCGCGTTGAACAACGTGGCTCTGCCCCTGGTCTACCGGGGTTTGTCCTCTGCCGAACGCCTGAAGCGTGCAAAGGAGGCGCTCGAGTCGGTGGGCCTGGGCGATCGGCTCGACCACCTGCCCTCCGAGCTTTCGGGTGGGCAGAAGCAGCGGGTAGCCATCGCAAGGGCCCTGGTGCAGGAGCCCGATTTGTTGCTGGCCGACGAGCCAACCGGCAACCTCGACTCCAGATCTTCCCACGAGATTATGGAACTTTTTGAGGCCCTGCACCGCCAGGGTAAGACCATCGTGATGGTTACGCACGAGCCGGATGTTGGGGCCAGGGCCCAGCGCATCGTGCGCCTGCGCGATGGCCGGGTGGCCGATGGAGGGATGGCATGAACCCGCTCAAACAGGCCTCCACCCCCGCTTCACCGGGCATGAACCCGCTCGAGAACTTCCGCATGGCCTTCGAGTCGCTGTGGGGCAATAAGCTGCGCAGCTTTCTGGCCTTGCTGGGAATTGTGATCGGGGTATTTGCCGTCACGGCCATGATTTCGCTGGGTCAGATGGCTACCGCGGGCATTACCCAGGACCTCGAGGCGGTGGCGGGCCGCTCTATTTTCGTGCAGCCCAACTTCAACGAGGGTCAGGACTTTAGCACCGCGCCCATCCGCGAAGAAGACCTGCAAGCCCTGCAAGCCCTGCCAGTAACGGTGATTCCCCAGCTTTTTTCCAGCCTTCAGTACGAGAGTAAACCCGGGCAGCGCCGCTCTATCCAGCTTCAGGGCACCCCAGGGGATCTGCCCAGGCTTGATCCAACCAGCAAGATAGCCAGGGGGCGCTACTTTAGCGAGGCCGAGGCCCGGGGCGGCCTGGCGGTAGCGGTGCTCTCAGACCGGGCCGCCAAAGACCTTTTCCCAGGCCGCGAAGCCGTGGGCCAGGTGGCCCGCCTGTACTACCCAGGTGGGGCGCGCCTCGACCTGACGGTGGTAGGGGTTTTGGAGCCCCCCAGCGGGATTTTTGGTGGTTTCGGCTCCGCCGCAACCGTCTATGCGCCCATCCAGCTCATCTGGAACACTTCTCCCACGGCCCGCCGAGGAGAGTACGCCTTTGTGATTCTGTCCCTCAAGAAAGGGGCCGATGCTAAGCAGGTGACAGACCAGGTGCGGCGCATCTTTGAATCCCGTTATGGCAAGGGCCGCTACCAGATTCAGTCCACCGAGAGCTTTCAGGGCACCTTGCAGTCCGTTACCCTCATCCTGCAAGCGCTGCTGGGGGCCATTGCCGGGTTGTCGCTGCTGGTGGGCGGAATTGGCATCATGAACATCATGCTGGTCTCGGTGACCGAACGCACCCGCGAGATAGGCCTGCGTAAAGCCCTGGGTGCAACCTCGAGCCAGATTCGCCAGCAATTCTTGATTGAAGCAGTGGTGCTAACCCTGGTGGGTGGCGTCTTGGGGGTGATTCTGGCCGCAGGACTATTGTTCCTGATCACCGCTACGGTTCCCTTCTTCAAGGTGTACATCCTGAGTCCTACTACGGTGGGTCTGGCCCTGACGGTAAGCGCGCTGGTGGGGCTATTTTTTGGAGTCTGGCCTGCCGCCAGGGCTGCCGCGCTCGACCCCATTGAGGCCCTACGCTACGAATAAAACCGAGGGCCTCTGGGCCCTCGGCAGGCTGTGGCGTGGGCTTAGCGGAAGTACAGGCGAGGCCCAAACTCGACGCCTAAAACAAAGTTGCTGCCACCGCTAGCAAAAACCAGAGCGGGCTGAAGTTCAACAAAAAAATTGAAGTCGCGGGTAGCGGGAAGTTCCAGGCCAGCCGCACCGTTGATGGCAAAGGTCGTAGTTCCAGCAGCCACCAGGCCCACACCACCGCCAAAATAGAAATCCAAACTGCTACTCCGGATAAAAGAGAGCACTCCGGCACCAATTTCAAATACCGTGCCGCCACCCCCGGTTTGCAGGCCGAAGCCACCCCGCAGGGCCAGTGGCCCAAGCGCGTTTTCTGCGCCCATACGGGCAGAGACATTCAGGCCAAAGCCCGGAACCAGGCTCATGTTGCCGGTGGCCACCTCACCAAACAGCCGCCCCTGGGCAAAAGCCCCACTCAAGACTGCAACCAGCACGAACAAAAGGAGTTTTTTCATAAAAAACCTCCACAGGCAGTATAGCAAAGCCATGCTGCCCAGATTTTGTGCATTAAAGCCCAGGTTTACGGTAAGCTGACAGCACCAAGGAGGACATATGCAGCGTTGGCTTGCGGTGTTGGTTGCGCTTATCGGATTTGTGCTGGCACAGGCTTCGACCCAGACTCCTGCGGGTTGGCAGGAAATTCGCCCTGGAGGAGCGGCGGTTTGTTCGGATGGCTCGCCCTGGCGTTTTTATGTGGCCCAGGGAGCTGCCGACAAAGTTATCATCAACTTTCAGGGGGGCGGGGCTTGCTGGGATGCCGCTACCTGCAACCCCCAGTCGCGCCTCTATACCACCCGCCTGCAAATCCAGGACTTACAGGCCGGTCAGGGGGTCTTCAACCGCAACAACCCCGAGAACCCCTTCCGCGACTGGACCCACGTCTTTGTGCCCTACTGCACGGCCGACCTGCACTGGGGCAACAACACCGCTCGCTACGGCAACCTGACCATACAGCACAAGGGCGCGGTCAACGCCCGGCAAGCGGTGCTGTGGGTCTTCAACAACATTCCCAATCCGCAGAACGTGATGGTCACGGGCTGTAGTGCCGGGGGCTATGGCTCCATCATGTGGGCACCCTACTTCATGCGCCGTTATCCCAATGCCAATGTGGTGCAGTTGGGGGATGCGGCCGTGGGAGTTGCGCCAGAATCGTTTTTCCCGATTGCCTCGGCGGCCTGGGGCATCCAGGGGGCTTTGCCGGGCTGGATTGGCAGCTTAGACCCCACCAAGCTGGGTTCCAACGACCTCTACAAAGCCTTTGCCCAGGCCTACCCCAACCGTAGCTTTGCCCAGTACAGCACCCTGCTGGATGAGGTACAGATTTTCTTCTACAGCCTGATTCTGGGCCAGCCGCGCCCCACCCCGGAAATTGCTCAGCAATGGGTGCAGGGCGCGCTGGCGAACCTCGCTTCGATCAAACAATCGGCCCCAAACTTCTATAGCTACCTGGCCCCCGGCGCCCAACACTGCATCATCGGGCGGCCCGAGTTCTATACCACCAAGGTGGGGGACGTGAGCTTTGCCGACTGGGTGCGGAAGCTGGTAACCGACGGCAAACCAGGGGATGTGGCCCCGCCCCGGTAAGTGGGGAGGCCAAAAGACTAGGGCCGAAAGCCACCGTGCCAAATACTGGTTAGGCTTTTTGCAACCTGCCGCTGATTGGCCGCTCAGGGTCTGTCTCCTAGCTCTGCCCACCTTAGCTTCCCCTTGATTTCCTCGGAATCGAGCGATTTTTGGGGGGCAAAGTTGGTGAACCAGTCGCGCAGGTCGGGCTCGAGGCCCACCAGCAGCTTATGCACGGTGGCTTTTTTGAGCGGAGCGGCCTCGAGCAGGCCCCGTAGCAAGGCGTCCCCCTTTTTCTCTACCAGCCGGGCGGCCTCGGTGGTGAACTGGCCCTGAAACCAGAGCTGGTCGGAGAGCCCCTTGGGCCTGGTCTCGTAGGTGCCCAGACTGGGTTCGCTGGGGGTCAGGTGGGCCAGCAGAAGGCCCCACTGCTTGGCCTTGGGGTATAACTCCGGCAGGGACTGGTGCAGCGCCAGCAGGTAGAGGTAGTTGGCTAGAAACTCATCCACCCACTTGGTGCGGGTTCGCAGCTTCCAGGCCACCGCTACGGCGTGGGCGTACTCGTGCCCCAGGTTGAGGTCAAGAAACTCGCCTGGCTGGCCGGGCGGCTTTCCAGCTTTTTTGATGGCCGGAACCAGGGTCTCGCGCAGCCGCCATAAGAAGCGTTCGGGGTAGCGGGCTGGTAAGAACAAATAAAGACCTTCTCTCAGGCTGGTGCGCTGGAATGGAAAGCCATAGGGGTGCTTGACCCTGGCTTTCCAGTCGGCTTCGTTCAGCACCAGCAGATGTACGGGGGGTATTTCAGCATAGCGGATGAGGCCCGCCCGCAAGCTCAGTAAGTAGTCCTGCATGGCCCTGGCCCGCAGCACTGCGCCCTCGGATGCCTGCACCGGAATGTGGGGATGGGGCAGCGAATGCACGTCCTGATTGTACGCACTGCACCGAAGGGTGGTGCGGCTTTATCGCACTCTTTACAGGCGTTGCTTCCTGTGTGAAGAGCACACTATTTGCCCACCCCTGTCTGGAGATGACTGTACTACTCATACCCCAGGACTTCCTTGCGCTTCTTGCCCCAGGCCAGGGCACTGGCGATGCCTTCGTCAATCGAGTGTTCGGCCTTCCAGCCCAAGAGTTCTAGGGCACGGTCGGCGTTGGCGTAGGCCCCGGCCACATCGCCCGGACGGGGTGGGGCTTCGCGTTTGGGGATGGGCCGCCCGTACACCCGCTCGAAGGCAGCGACCAGTTCCTTGACGGTGACGCCGTGGCCCGTGCCCAGGTTGATCACCACGTAAGTGTTGCCGGTCTTTTGCAGGACGGTGTCGAACTGCTCCACCGCCTTGACGTGGGCCATAGCCAGGTCCCAGACGTGGATATAGTCGCGGATACCCGAGCCATCGCGGGTGGGCCAGTCCACGCCGGTGATGGTGAACTCGGGCAGCTTGCCCAGAGCCACGTCCACCATCTTGCCCAGCACGTGGCTGGGCTCGCGCACGTGGATGCCACTGCGTAGCTTGGGGTCGGCCCCGATGGGGTTGAAGTAGCGCAGGGCAATACCGCGCAGCCGGGTGGCTTTGGACAGGTCTTGCAGCACCATCTCCATCATGTATTTGGTGCGGGCGTAGGGGGAGCTGGGTTTGAGGGGCGAGTCTTCGGTTACCTTGAACCCCGGCACGGCATCGTAGATGGAGGCCGAGGAGCTAAACACCACCCGGGGGTAGCCGAGCTCTTCCAGGTTCTTGAACAGCTCGAGGCTCTTGCAGACGTTCTCACGGTAGTAGAGGTAGGGCTGCTCCACCGACTCCGGCACCACGATGAGGGCCGCACAGTGGATGGTGCTGTGGATCTCGGGGTGCTCCTGAAAGATGCGCTGTAGCAGAGCCCGGTCGGCGATGTCGCCCTGGTAGAAAATCTTGCCCTCGGTAAAGGCCCTTGGCCCGGTAACCAGGGAGTCGAGCAGTACCGGCACATGCCCGGTGTCGAGAAGTGCGTTGGCGATGGTGCTGCCGATATAGCCTGCTCCGCCTGTAATCAGAATCTTCATGCTGCCGATTCTACCTGCAAAGGCCTTAGTATCTGGAACATGGGCGCACTGGATGGCCTCAAAGTTCTTGACCTTTCACGTATTCTGGCCGGCCCTTTCTGTACCCAGATGCTGGCCGACCTGGGGGCCGAGGTCTGGAAGATCGAGCCCCCCAGAGGCGACGACACCCGTAGCTGGGGCCCTCCGTTTGTCAGCGCAAAAGCCTCCGGAGAGCAAGGCTGGGAGGTTGCTACAGCAGGGGAGAGTGCCTACTACCTCTCCTGCAACCGGGGCAAAAAAAGCCTGGTGATCAACCTGAAAGACCCCAGGGGCCAGCAGATTGTGCAAGAGCTGGCCCGGCAGGCCGACGTGCTGGTGGAGAACTACAAAACCGGCGATCTGGCCCGCTATGGCCTGGACTACGCCCGCCTGTCTCAGCTCAACCCCGGCCTCATCTACCTCTCCATCACCGGCTACGGCCACACCGGCCCCCGCGCCCAGGAACCGGGCTACGACGTGGCGGTGCAGGGCTTGTGCGGCATCATGTCCGTTACAGGTGAGCCGGAAGGCCCCCCCATGCGGGTTCCGGTGGCCTGGATCGATCTGATGACCGGGATGAATGGGGCCATTGCGGTGCTGGCGGCCCTGCAGGAGCGCTCACGCAGCGGACTGGGGCAACACCTCGACCTGGCGCTTTTCGATGTGGGCCTGGCGGCCATGGTCAACCTGGCCCAGAGCTACCTGTTGACCGGTCAACTGCCCGAGCGGCTGGGCAACGCCCACCCCCAGATTGTCCCCTATGGGGCGTTTGAAGCAGCCGATGGCTGGTTCATGCTGACCATCGGCAACGACGAGCAGTACCGGCGGGTCTGCGAGGCCATCGGGCACCCAGAACTCTGGGAGGACGCACGTTTTCAGAGCAACGCCGGCCGGGTCACCCACCGCGCTGAGCTAGTGCCCCGGCTCGAGGCCATCCTGCGTACCCGTCCCCGCCAGGAGTGGCTCGAGCGCTTCAGCAAAGCTGGTGTGCCCGTAACGTCGGTCAACAATCTGGCCGAGGCCCTGGCCGAACCCCAGGCCCAGGCCCGCGGCCTGCGCCAGCAGGTGCCGCACCCGTGGCTAGGGACGATTCCGCTGCTAGGTTCCCCGCTGAGCCATTTTTCGCGCACCCCGGCGCAGATTCAGGCCCATCCACCGCTGCTGGGCGAGCATACCCAGGAGGTGCTACAGACTGTGCTGGGCCTGCTGCCAGCGCAGATCGCCGAGCTGGAAGCGGCCGGGGTAGTCAAAACCTGGCAGCAGCCCTGAGCGCCTGTCCAAACACCCTTCAAGCAGGCCGCCGCGACCCATATACTGAGGCTGCTTTAGCGTACTCTGGAGGGCTGACGATGCGCGGACGTCTTTTGTTATTGCTGGGTTTGTCGTTGCTGGTCTCTTGCGTGCCGGTCAACCAGGTACAGCAGGTGCAGGGGCTTTCGGGGCCGGTGAGCATCACCTTCGACCGCTGGGGGGTTCCGCACATCCGGGCTTTAGCCAGCGATATGGACGTATTCTTTGCCCAGGGCTATGTGCACGCCCGCGATCGGCTGTTCCAGATGGAGCTGGGCCGCCGGGCCGCGCAGGGCCGGTTGTCGGAAATTCTGGGTAGTGGAGCTGTTGAGCAAGACCGCTTCTTCCGTACCTGGGGTTTCTACCGGGCCGCCCAGGCCTCACTTCCCAACCACACCGAGTTCACCCGCCGGGCCCTCGAGGCCTACGCCGCGGGGGTCAACCAGTTCATCCGCGAGGGCAACCTACCCTTTGCCTTTGCCCTGCTGGGCTTTACTCCCGAGCCCTGGACGCCCGCCGACACGGTAGCCTGGGGCAAGCTGCAGTCCTACGACCTGGGGCAGGTCTGGCAGGACGAGATTGACAACACCTTTATCCTGAACAGGGTGGGTCTGGAAGGCTTCAACGACCTGCGGGGCGATTATCCCCAGGGCTGGCCGACGGTTATACAACCCGAAGACTGGCGCAGCAGCCACAAGCAGGATGTCCACATCCAAGCAGCCCTGCTCTCACCCTCTACCCAGGCGCTGATGCAGCAGGTGGTTCGCTTCTCGGAGGAGCTTAGCTACGCGCCGCGAAACCTCGAGCAGGGTTCAAACAACTGGGTACTGAGCGGTTTGCGCACCACCACCGGCAAGCCCATGCTGGCCAACGACCCCCACCTGCGCCTGCAAAACCCGGCCCTTTGGTACATCGCCGACCTGCAGGGCCCCAGTTACCACGCCATTGGGGCTACCATTCCGGGGGTGCCGGGGGTGTTTCTGGGGCGCAACGACCGGGTGGCCTGGGGGGCCACCAACGTGCGACCCGACGTGATGGATTTGTTTGTGCTGGACCTGGAAGGGCAGTCCTACCACACCCCCGGCGGTTTGGCGCCGCTGCGGATCCGGCAGGAAGTCATCCGGGTGCGGGGGGGTGATGCCATCACCCTAACCGTGCGGGAGAGCGAACATGGCCCGGTAATTTCCGATCTGGGGCGGGCTTTTTTGCGGCCAGGCCTAACTGCCGGGGCGGCCATTGCCAGTGAAAACCAGGCCGTGGCGGTGCGTTGGACCGGGCTTGACCCACAGGACACCACCCTGGACGCCTACCTGGGCATGAACCGCGCTCAGAACGCCGAGGAGTTCCGCCAGGCCCTCAGGCGCTACGTGGCCCCCATGCAGAACTTTGTGTATGCCGATGTGGACGGTAACATCGGCTATTTTGCGCCGGGCTGGATTCCTATACGTGACTGGGATGGGCGTTTCCCGGCCAGCGCCAGCAAGGGGCAGCAGTGGAAAGGATATCTGGCTTTCGAGCGCTTGCCCCAGGTGGCCAACCCCCGCGAGAGGTTTGTCTCGAGCGCCAACAACCGGGTGTTGCCGCACGGGGGGCCAGATATCTCTAGCTACACCACCGAGGTCTTCCGCGCCCAGCGCATCCGCGAGCTGATTTTGGCCACGCCCAAGGCCAGCCTCGAGGACATGGCCCGCTGGCAGGGCGACACCTACTCCATCATCGCCCGGGAGATGTTGCCCGGTCTGCTGGCCCTGCAACCCCAGAGCGAGGCGGCCCGGCGTCTGCAAAACGCGGTGGGCGGGTGGGATTTGCGGGCCGAGCTGGACTCGGTGGGGGCCACGGCTTTTGCCTTCTACTACCGAGAGATCTCCCGCATGTTGGAAGATGAGCTCGAGCTGCGCTACCCCCCGGTGCCCTACACCTTCGTCAAGACCCTGCGGGAGGATGGCCGCTGGTGCAAAAATGCCAGCGCAGGTATCCAGAACTGCGCCCAGTTCATGGCCCAGGCCCTGGAAAAGGCTGGAGCCGAGCTCGAGCGCCGCTTAGGCCCCGACCCCTCCGGTTGGCAGTGGGGTAGACTGCATCAGGCCAGCCTGACCTCGACACTGGCCTCCACACCCCTCATCGGCGGTATGTTCAACCGCACCCTCCCCACCCCTGGCTCGATGCACACCGTCAATGTGGCCAACTACAACCAGGACACCTTCCTGCACACCTCGGGGGCCAGCCTGCGTACCCTCTTCGACCTGGCCGACCTCGACAAGAGCCGGGTCATCTACCCCATGGGCCAGTCCGCCGACCTGTTCAGCCCCCACTTCGACGACCTGCTCTGGCTCTGGCGCGACAGGCAGTACATCCCCCTCAGCACCCGCCCCGCCGACTGGGGGCGCACCTGGACGCTCGAGCTCAGGCCATAACGACCGCGCTAGGGCTGCTCGAGGGCCAAGGCGTTGAAAAGATCGAAGAGCAACAGCCAGCTTCCCTGCAGCACGATGGCCCAGCCCGCCCCCTGGCTGCGGGCGTCGGGTTGCAGGGCCAGCAAGACCCCGCCTGCGATGTAGAGCACATCCAGGCCGGCGTTGATGTAGAGCAGGTCGCGCAGCCCATTCTTGTCGGGTTCCGGCCCCAGCAAACCCACCAGGGCGATACCCGAGTTGACCGCAGCCCAGACCGAGTTGGTAAGCCAGAAGGATCGCTGCCACGGGTCGTCGCTATAGAGCCCAAGGGTGGAGCCCGCTATGGTCCAGGGCACGCTCCAGGCCAGCAACCGGGCGGAGATGGCCAGACCCCGGTAGCCCTCCGGGGCCGGGCCAAAGAGCAGCCGATCCCAAGGGGGGCGCTCGAGTGGGAGGCCCGGCGGCTGGGTCTGTTCAAACGCGAGCGAAGGCTCCGGCGCATAAGCCATCCCCAGCGAGAACGGACTTTGTGCCTGGGCCAGTCCTAGAAAGACCAGGCCAGCGAGCATAGCCGACCGGATGCACCTACCCATACGCTCAGCTTCACCGTTCAGTGCGTGGGCGAATTGACCTCAGGCAACACTTTGCCTGGATTCAAGCGATTGTGCGGGTCGAAGGCGGCCTTGACGCGCCTTAAAGCCTCCAGCGTCTCGGGGTCTACGGCTTCGCTCATGAAGTCGCGCTTCATGAGGCCGATGCCGTGCTCGCCCGACAATACCCCCCCGTGCTGCAGGGCCACCCGGGCAATCTCGTGCAGAAGCTCCCAGACCTTTTCTTCCGCGTCCACCCTGGGGTCGTAGAGCACGTTGGGGTGCAGGTTGCCATCGCCAATGTGGCCGAACTGCACCACCTGCAGGCCATACTGCCGGCCCAGGGCCTCGATGGCCCGCACCACAGCGGGGAGGCTCGAGCGCGGTACAGCGATGTCCTCGTTCATGCGCTTGGGCTTGATGGCGCCAATCGCGGGCGAGACCGAGCGCCGGGCCTTCCAGAGCGCCTCGCTCTCGAGGGCACTCTGGGCCACCCGCACGCTGGCCCCGTGCTTCCGGCAGGCCTCGGCCACCCAGTTCAGTTCCTCCTCCACCACCAGCGGGTCGTCGCCATCGGTGTCCACCAGCAGGATGGCGGCGGCCTGGCGGGGCAGGCCCAGCCGTAGATAGTCCTCTACCGCGTTGATGCAGCCGTTGTCCACGAACTCGAGTTTGCTCGGCACCGCACCGGCGGCAATGGCCTCCGAGACGGCCTCGGCGGCCTGCCCCACCTCCTCAAAAATAGCCATCAGGGTGCGGGTGTAGCGGGGGATGGGCTCGAGGCGCAACCGGGCCTCGGTAATTAGCCCCAGGGTACCCTCGGAACCCACCAACAACCCCACCAGGTCGTAGGCCTCGCGCCCCAGGCGGTGCACCTCGCCGGCAAAATCTACGAACTCGAGCTCCACCACGTAGTCGCCGGTCACGCCCTTTTTGAAGCACATGGGCCCCCCGGCGTTTTCGGCCAGGTTGCCCCCGATGGTGCTGGTGCGCAAGGAAGCCGGGTCGGGGGGATACCAGAGGCCGTGGGGCCGGGCCAACTCGCTGATCTGCTGGGTAACCACCCCTGGCTGGGCCGTGGCGATACGGGCCTGGGGGTCAATCTGCAGGCCGGTCATGCGGGTAAAGGAAATAACCAGCGATTCCTGTATGGGAACGGCCCCACCCGACAGGCCGCTGGCGGCCCCACGCGCCACGATGGAGAGCCCCACCCGGTTGGCAAAGCGCACCACCTCCACCACATCGGTGGTGCAGGTCGGCAGCACCACCAGCAGAGGGGTTACGCCCATGGCGATGCCGTCGTAGGAGTAGTTGCGCCGCTGGGCCAGCTCTAGCAAAACCTTTTCCCTGCCCAGCCGGGCTTGCAGCTCTTGAGCCGTCTGGGCTGGCTTGGTGTAGGAGGGGCGGGGTGAGGGCTTGAGGGGCTTTTTGCCAAGGTTGAGGGTCACGCTTACAGCTTATCAGGGACAGTTCAAGGGCAGTTGTCAATCACCGGAATGCCGGGGAAAACCAGCCGGGCCGAGCTGCCGTTGGTGGCAAAGACGGTGAGCTCGAGGCGGGTGGCGCCAATCTGGCGGGGCTGGGGCACCGGAGTTACCACGATGCCCTGCGGCGATACGCTCAAGGGGGCCGTACCCTGACTCAGAACCCAGTTCACCGTGATGCGGTTGTTTAAGTTGGAATAGCCGCCGGTGTCCTTGCTCATGCTTAGGGTATGGGTGGTCTGGCCGGTGGTCTCGCCCACCAGACGCGAGTCCCAGCGGGCCATGCGGGCAAAGTCGTTGTAGCGGAAGCTGTAGGTGAGGGTGGTGAGTTTGTTGTCGCAAATGTACGAGCGTCCACTAGCGTCGCGGAAGTTGCTCTCGTAGCGCAGATCGGAGATGAGCAGAGCGTCGGAGGGGTTGGTGCCGATGGGAATGCAGCCTGCCAAAGCCAAAGCCAGTAAAGGGTTTATAAACCATCGCTTCATGGCTACAGGATGGCTCGAGCTAACTCCGGTGGGATAAGCGCTGCCTAAACCGGCGTTTAGATTAGCGGTCTGATACGAACTCATAAAATCTGATGCTGACTACAAAATCCAGATATAAACTGTCCGTGTTATGAATTACTGGCTGCTCAAGTCGGAACCCGATGTGTTCGGTATAGACGACCTCAAAAAGCAGAAAACTACCATCTGGGACGGGGTTCGCAACTACCAGGCGCGCAATTTTCTAAAGGCCATGCAGGTGGGCGACCTGGCTTTTTTCTATCACTCCAGCACCGAGCCGCCCGGCATCGTGGGGCTATGCAAGATAATCGAAACCAACCTCGCCGACCCCAGCCAGTTCGACCCCAAGTCGCCTTATTTCGACCCCGGCAGCACGGTTGACAATCCGCGCTGGTGGACGGTGCGGGTGGGTTTTGTGGAGAAGTTCAAGCGGATGCTCACCCTCGAGCTTTTGCGGCAAAACTTTAGCCCCGATGAGCTTATCTTGCTTCGTCGGGGCAATCGGCTGTCGGTGATGCCGGTTGCTACAGACGTTGCCGAGCGGATTATTGCGTTGAAAGCGTCCCGATAATCTTGAACAGCGGCAGGAACATCCCGGCTACAATCACACCCACAATAAAGCCCAGGAAGATGATCATCAGCGGCTCGATGGCAGCAGTCAGGGCGCTGACGGCTTCGTCTACCTCGCGTTCGTAGAAGTCGGCAATCTTTTGCAGCATGGTATCCAGGGCGCCCGTCTCTTCACCGATGGCAATCATCGAGCTCACCATGGGGGGGAAAACCTGCGGGTGGGCCTGGATGGTGGTGTAGACGGGCTCGCCAGCCTGGATGGCAATTTTGGTCTGCTCGAGGATGTCCTCCACGATGGCGTTGCCGGCGGTGCCTTTGGTGATGTCGAGGGCCTCGACGATATTGACGCCGCTCGAGATCAGCAGGCCGAAAGTGCGCGAAAAGCGGGCCAGCGCGCTTTTCTTCATCAGGTTGCCAAATACTGGGAGCTTGAGTTTGATCTGGTCGATCTGGTGCCGGCCTTTATCGGTTCGGTAGTAGGCCCGATACGCAAAAAACAGCGCCACCACAATCAATACGATGAAAATGGTGCCCTGGCGCAAAAAGTCGGAGATCCCCATCAGGGCACGGGTCAGGAGTGGCAGCTCGGAGCCCAGCCCGGTCAGGATTTGGGCAAACTGCGGCACGATGCCGGTAAGGAGGAAGTAAGTCACGCCCACCGCAAACACAAACACAATGGCCGGATAGGTCAGGGCCGAGCGAATTTTGCCGATTAGGGCCAGCTCGTTTTCCAAGAAGGTAGCCAGCCGATCCAGAATGGCATCCAGCGTACCCGAGGTCTCGCCGGCCCGCACCAGGTTGATGTAGAGGCGGCTAAAAAGCTTATGCTTACTTAAAGCCTCGCTGAAGTTGGCCCCCCCCTCGACCTCGGTGCGAATTTCTTTGAGAATAGCCTGGAATTTTTTCTTCTCGGTCTGTTTTTCCAGAATCGCCAGGGCCTGTACAATCGGCAGACCGGCGTTGAGCATGGTGGCAAGCTGGCGGCTGAAGATGGCTAGGTCTTTGAGGCCGGGCTGGGGCTCCAAACCCGGAAGCTTAATCTCGGCCTGCAAGCCTTTGCCGGGCTCCTTGATTTCGGCGATGAACAGGCCTTTTTCGCGCAAGTTGCGGGCTGCCGTGCGCATGTCGTCTGCTTCGATGACAGCATTAATCAAGCGACCCTGGCGGTCTCTGGCCTTGTATTGATAGGTTGGCATACTCACCCTAGTATAGCCTTTGCAGGGCCAGGGGTAGGTGAAATAACCACATTGAGCGTATACGACCTGGAGGAGAAGGGGAGGGGGTGTTATGGATCTACAGAATCTTAAAGCCCAGGTTCTGGCAGTGTTGTTTGCAGCAGGGAGGCCACTGTCCCTGAAAGAGCTGAGCCCGCTGGGTAGCGAAGAGGCCCTCACCCGGGCGGTGGTGGCCCTCGAGCGCGACCTGGCCGACGGCTGCCTGGGGGTACAGCTCGAGCGGGTAGCGGGCGGCTGGCGGCTGGTAGTGCATCCCCTGCACCTTACGGCGGTCGAGCAGGTATTGCGCCCTACCCCGCCGCGCATTTCCAAAGCAGCCCTGGAGGTGCTTGCACTGATCGCTTATCAGCAGCCGCTTACTCGAGCCGAACTGGAAGCTTTACGCGGCAAGAGCGTGGAGGGGGTGCTCGAGGGGCTGGTAGAGCGCCAGCTGGTTCGGATTGTGGGCGAGAAGGACGCTGTGGGGCGGCCTAAGCTGTACGGCACCACCGAGCGGTTTTTAGAAATGTTTGGGCTGGAAAGCCTGGCCGACCTGCCCCCGCTGGGGGAGGGCCCGGTGCTGCTTTTGCGCAGCTAGAGCGCTCTTGATAACAGCATTGCTTTGTCCTGCACAGCACAGTTGCCACCCGGAAGGGAGGCAACGTCTGTACGATAAAGCGGTTTCCACCAAGAGCACAGCGAGCTTATTTCCGCCCCCAGTACCCGCCCTGGGCGGCGCCATAATGCGACGGGCCTGCGTGACGGCGGCCCTTCTATATAATGCCCCAGGAAGGGTGCGCGATGCACTAAGGGAGGCTATTACGCTGTGACGCTTCGGGTAGATTTAGTTCCCAAACCCCCATATCCCCAGCCGGTACTGGTAGTGGACGTGTTTTATGGCAGCGCGGTGGGTGTTTTACTGGCTGCCGGAGCCCAGGAGGTCTGGGTTGCCAAGAGCGTGCGGGCTGCTTTAGTACTGGCTGAGGGCGGTGCGCTGCTTCTGGGCGAACAGGAGGGTCTTCCGCTGGAGGGGTTTCATGGCGGAATCTCGTTGCAGAATTTGCCGGGGCTTCGGGTCGAGGGAAAATCCTGTGTTCTGCTGGCCCCGCCACTGGCCGAGTCGTTGGAGCAGGTGCCGCCGCAGAGCGCCCTGGCTTATTTTCGCAACGCCAGAGCGGCGGTGGCTTACGTCGCTGAGCAGCACATAGACACCGTGGTTGCCGCAACCCAGGCCCGGCTCGAGCCCAGCCTGGCCAATACCGTTGTGGCAGGTTTTATAGCCAAGCGCCTGTACCAATCCCTGGGAAAGGAAGGTGCGCTACAGGAAGGCGCCCGGCTGGCTACTGCCCTGCTCAAATCCTTCCCAGACCCGCAAGAGGCGCTGGTGCAGTCCGACCTGGGTAAACAACTTTACCGTGCAGGCCGTAGTGAAGAACTGGCCCTGGCTAGTTTGGTTAGCGTAGAAGAGGTAGTCCCCAGGCTAAGGCAAGTACGGCTGCTGGAGGCAAAGCAGTACGGCCTGACCAAAGATCGCTTTGGTTTTTGTTTTCAAGCGAGGTAGGGCGTGCGCCGCGTAGAAGTTCTGGGTACCCCAGTTGACCTGGTAGACCTCGAGCAAACCCTAAACTGGATCGAAAGCAAAATATCTCATCCTGAGCCCCACTGCGCCCAGATCATCACCACCAACCCCGAGGCCGTGGTGCGCGCTCAAAGCGAGCCTGCCCTCAAGCAAGCCCTTCAGGAGTGCGAGCTGATTACGGCCGATGGGGTTGGGATTGTCTGGGCGGTGAGGCTCCTTACGGGGCACCGCCTCACCGACCGGGTGCCGGGTTCGGAGATCCTGCCCGCGGCCTTTGCGCGCTTTGGGCCCCGCTTGCGTGTCTACTTTTTAGGAGCTGCCCCTGGGGTAGCCTTGCGCGCAGCGCAGAACGCTAAAGCCCGCTGGGGAATCCAGATTTGTGGGGTTCAAGATGGCTTTTTCACCGATGAAGAGGCCGTAGTGGAGGCCATCCGGCAGGCCCAGCCCGACTTGCTGGTGGTGGGAATGGGCGAACGACAGGACACCTTTATTCATCGTAACAAGGCCCGGCTGGGGGCCAGGGTGGCCATTGGCGTGGGCGGCATGATTGACGTACTGGCCGGAGAGGTTAAACGGGCTCCTGCCTGGGCACAACGGCTCAAGATTGAATGGCTGGTGCGCATAGCGCTAGACCGCCGACGCTGGGGCCGGTTTCCCCGGCTGCTGCATTTCGTGCGCCTGGTTTTAGGGGAAAAGCTTTGGCCTCAATCGGTGGGCAGCAGGGGTAGAGGTGAATAAAGCCTGGCACTACCCCATAAGTTGCGCCAGGGTAGATTGACAAAACCCGCGGAATGATATGAACCCCGCCTGAATCGCTCCGTTAGGGAGAGGTTAGGGCACCATCTTTTTTCAGGCTGTTTCTACCCGCGCTTCAGGCGGGGGCCCCAGAAAAAGACCAAATCAAAGACATTTCTTATGAGTCTATGGACATCGGCCAGGCAGCCATGCTGCGGGCGGAGGCAGATCGAGCCCGCAGATCTCCAGCGCATACGAACCCAAACGCGCAGCTCAAACCCGGCGGGATCTCCCCGCTGCTTCAGGTAGGAGCCCCAGCAAAAGAACCAACCCCGGACATTTCTTTTCTGCGGGGCTGGTCGTAGCCAGGGCATCGCCTACCAGTACCCAGTACAGCAGTTGTGCATTGGTGCTACAGGTTCTCGGGGAACAGCCGGATGGGGGTGCGGTTTACGATGTTGTCCAGCACCTTCTGCAAGGCGGTATCCCGGATGGCTTGCTCCAGTCCACCCCTGACCTGTTCAAAAGACTGGAAACTGGCGGCCTCGACGCGGTTTAGCAAGATGATGTGATAGCCAAACTCGGTTTTGACTGGGGTCTTGGAGCTTTCTCCGGGTTTTAACGCGGTCAGGGCTAGCTCGAAGGGGGCTATATAGGTGCCTCTGGGTTCGCAGCCGAGGTTGCCGCCTTCGTCTTTGCTGCCGGGATCTTGTGAAAGCTCTTTGGCTAGGTCGGTAAACTTTTCACCCTTGCCCAGCCGGGCAATTACCTGATTGGCTTCTTGGGCCGTGCCAACCAGAATGTGTGAGGAGCAGTACCGCACTGGCACAACAAACTGCTGCTTGGAGACCAGGTAGAGCATCCGCAGCGCAGGTTCGCTGACCTGCAACCGCTGGAGCAGATGCTCGAGGTAGGCGTTATAAGTCAGAGCTTCGTAGACCAGCTCGTAGTAGGCCTCGATACCAGGAATACCGGCCTCGTTTAGGGCCTGGATAAACTCTTCCTCGTTCTCGAAGTCGGCTTTTACCTCCTCGATGGCTGCGTCTATATCCGTTTTTTGGGCGGCAAAGCCCGCTGTTTCAGCCGCAAGAACGATGGCCCGGTCACGGGCCATCCGATCCAGGAAGCGGGGCTTAAACTCGGCCAGTGCTGCTTCTGCTTCCGGGCTGTAGGTCTGGCCGCGCTGCCGCAAAAAATCGCGCACAAACAAACGGAACTGCAGGTCAAACTGGCTTTTGGTAATGGAGGAGCTGGCCACAGTGGCTACGACTGGGTTGGGCTGGGCCATAGCCAGCGAGCCTAGTGTCAAAAACAGCAACAGTACATGTTTCAGCTTCATCTACACACCTCTAGGGCAGCATATTCTCAACCCGCCATATGGCTTGCGATGGTTGCAGAACTGCTTGTGGGGTTATGCTAACACGTTCTGGGCTCCACCGTGTTTACAGCGAGCAAAACCGCCCTGCCCAGGATCGGGCTGCACAGGATAGAATCGGCAGGTGTGCAAGAGTTTTGATGTTTCGAGCAGTTTGGGTGTTTGGCTGGGTTTCAGACCCTACGGTCTGGGGTGCGGGGCCAGCGCATGAGTAAAGCAGTCATCATCGGTGGGGGGCTTTCGGGATTAACCGCGGCCTACTGGGCCAGCCAAGCCGGGCTCGAGGTCAGCCTGCTCGAGGCCACCCACAACCTGGGCGGCCACAACCAGACGGTGAAGCTGGAAGGCTGGGCGCTTGAGCTGGGCGACGGGTATTTCGACGAGCAGCCCAGCACCCTGTTCACACTATGCACCGAGCTGGGCCTAAAGCCACAGCCACTTCCCAGCCTAAAACGGGTGGTTCGCTCCAGGGGACAGGACTGGGTTCTGCCCCCCGGTCTGAACCCGGCTACCGGCTATGGCCTGCATCGGCTGGTGGAGCTGCCCTTTGGCCGCCGGGTCAAATGGCGGCTTGGCACCGAACGCCTGGCGCCCCCCGCATTGGTTAAAGATGAGCCACTGGGTGCTTTTTTTCGCCGGAGGTTGGGCCCGGAGGTGTGGGAGGTGCTGGAGCCATACCTGGGTGTGCTGCTGGGCGGCCCGGCAGAGGAGGCTTCGACGCCCGAAGCTTTTGCTGCCCTGCTGCAGCTCGAGCGCCAGGGGGGTCTGATGGTGGGTAGCCGCCGGCTCAAGTCGGAGGGCCGCTGGCACCTGGCTGCTGGAATGGGCAGTCTGATCCAGGCCCTGGCCAACCACCTGCAAAAAGCCCGGATTCTTACCGGCCAGGAGGCCCTGGCCGTTTCCCGCGATGCAGGCCGCTGGCAGGTGCATCTGCGGGGAGGCAGCCTCGAGGCGGATGCAGTTGTGGTCGCGCTCCCGGCCCCTCGAGCAGCCCAGGTTTTCCGTCCGACAGCCCCGCAAATGACCACCCTGCTCAACCAGTTCCCCTACCAGCACAGCGCCAGGGCGTATCTGCTCTACCGACACCCCCAACCGGACATCGAGCCAGCCGAATACTACTGGGCCCAGGCGGAGGGTTATGCGGGCTGGGCCCTGCGGCAAACCCAGCTCAACCCGGAGCTGAGCCTGGCCCGCGTGCAGTTCGTTGGAGATGTGGCCCGTTCTACCGATGCCGAGCTTTCTCGCCTGGCCCAGCTCGACACCAGCCGCCACCTGCAAACCCCAATACGCCCCCTGGCCGCCTGGGTTTTCCGCCAGCCGCGCTCGAGGCCCCAGTTCACCCAGGGCCATACCCGCCGGGTCGAAGCCCTCGAGCGGGCCCTGGTGCATGCGCCCGGCCTCTTCCTTACCGGGGGCTACCTGGCTGGCCCTGGTCTGGCCCACCAGATCCAACACAGCCATAAGACCGTTCAGCACATGCTTAACTTCCTGGCCCTCTCGGCCCCCCAGGAGTAATACCGGATTCAAAAAGATAATCTTCAAACAAAAAGCGCTAAGAGGCTATCTTTTTGAATCCTAGAGCACTCCCTTTGGTCGGGTTAGTTCGTCACCGTTCGGTGACGAACTAACCGAATCTGGTATAAAAAGCCGTAGGGGCTGGGGGACAACCTGCTTTACCAATCTACCGCCGCATGTCTGTCCGACCTTTCCAGGGCAGGCCTGTTCAGCCCAGCCGTATTTCCGGGAGGCCTTGTACCAGGTGTTCGTCGTGGGTGGCAATGATAACGGCGGTGCCCAGGTCTTTGGCTAAGTTGAGCATGAGTTCCCAAACCTTCTCGGCATTGCGCCGATCCAGGCTGCCGGTAGGCTCGTCGGCCAGGAGCAGCCTGGGCCGGTTGTAGAGGGCCCGGGCCACCGCGATTCGCTGCCGTTCGCCGCCGGAGAGGGCTTTGGGGCGCAGCTTGGCTCGGTTTGGCAGCCCAATCCGCTGCAACAACTCCTGGCCCCAGGCTGTATCTACCTCGCCTGCCAGGTATCCGGGAACCAGGATGTTCTCCAGCGCCGTGAGCTCGGCTTGCAGGTAGTGATGCTGAAAAACCAGGCCAGTGAAGCGCAGCCTGCGCTGGGCCAGCTCCTCTTCTTGTGCGCGAATGCTCTGCCCCTGCCACCTGATCTCACCTTGCTGGAGGTTCAGCAAGCCAGCCAGCAGGTGTAAAAGGGTGGTTTTGCCACTGCCCGAGGGGCCCAGAATTACCCGAACCTCGCCCTTATGCAGCGAGAAGCTGAGGTTCTGGAATAGCTTGACTTCGTCGTAGGAAAAGCTCAGGTCGGTGACTTCCAGCACCGGCGTGTTGTCTGCTATTGGCAAAGCGTTACGCACCCTTGTAGAGTGTACCTGATGTTGGCTGACACACAGGTACTTGCCAAGACCCCCCTATTTCAAGGGGTACCTCCTCAGGCGCTCGAGGTAGCCCGGGAGGCCTTTGTTACCCGCAACTACCCAGCGGGTAAACTGATATTTGAAGCAGGAGATATGGGGGCCGCGCTCTATATTGTGCAAAGCGGCCAGGTTCGTATCTTCCGAACCTACCTGGATGGCCGTGAGCGGATGTTTGCTTACCTGGGTCCTGGGGAAGTGTTTGGGGAGATGAGCCTGCTGGATGACCAGCCCCGCAGCGCCTCGGCGGAAACCACCCTGGACTCGGTGCTCCTGGTCTTATACCAGGATGCCTACTGGAGCCTGGTGCGCAAATGGCCGGAGATCTTGCACAACCTGGCGACCATCCTGGCAAGGCGTTTGCGTGAGGCCGACCTCGAGCTCGAGGTGCTTTCCTTTGAGGAGGCCCGGGGCAGGGTGGCCTACGCCCTGACCAAGCTGCGCAAGCAGCGGTATGGCGATGGGCTCAAGATGAAGCTGACCCACCAGGAACTGGCCCAGCTCTCCGGGACCAGCCGCGAGACAGTAACTCGAGTGCTGCACACCTTGCGGGAAGAAGAGCTGGTGAAGGTGGGCTCGGGCTATGTGGAAATTCTCGACCCAGCAGGGCTAGAAGAAGTTTTGTTCGGATTGCGCTAAGCCAGCCTCGGGCGGGATAGCCACGCATCGGGCAGCCTGCTGCAGCAAAAATACTGGCCCTGCTTCGACCCGCTCGTTGGTGCGGTCAAGGTTATCTATCGCTGTGGGGACGGGGTTTCCTCTGAGGGCTCTTTACACAGCCGTGGGGTTATCCATTATGATTCCCTTCGTCCTCATCTATGTCTCAGCTTGCGCCCCCCCTTTTTGCCAACCAGCTCGCCGGTGCGCTGGTGGTTTTTGCTGCCTGGGCGACCGACGCCGGCAAAAAGCAGCCACCTCACAGCCTTTTGACCGCTGGACATGGTGAGGTTTTAGACCCCCTGCATCAAGCCGACCCAGGGCTGTGGGGAGAGACCTTCTTTTGAGGCGAGAGATATGCGCTTACGGGCTGATCTAGTTCCCCAGGACAACCTGAGCTACCCCGATGTGGTGCTGGTAGTAGACGTGATTCGGGCCACAACCACCGCGACGGCCTATTTAGAGGCGGGGGCCAGCGCTTTGTACTTCACCTCCAGCCTGGAAAGCGCCCGGGCCTTCCGCGACACCGATGTGATACTGGCCGGTGAGGAAGGGGGACTCAAACCCGCAGGTTTTGACTACGGCAACTCGCCGAGGGAAGCGCTGGAGGCGCCGGTGGGCGGAAAAATTGTGGTGATGTGCACTACCAACGGCACCCGTACCGCACACCTGGCCTCCCGTAGCGCCAAACACGTGCTGCTGGCCTCGCTCTATAACGCCCACGCCGCAGCCCGTTTGGCGCACCAGCTTGCTACCGAGGAAGTTGCTATTTTGTGTGCGGGCAAAGAAGGGCGGATTGGGCTGGACGATGTGTATACCGCAGGTGTGCTGGCTGAGTTTTTGCAGATTATGGGTTCTTATGAACTCGAGGATGGGGCGCTTACAGCCCTTACCACGCGCCGGGCCTACCCCGATCCACTCGAGCCCCTCCACCTGTCCGGTGCTGCCCAGGCCCTGCGCCAGGTGGGACTCGAGGCCGATGTGCCTTTCTGTGCCCAGATTGCAGCCTCGCCTGCGGTGGCGATGCTTGAAGGGCGGGTGGGGGAGGCCCTTATTTTCACACGAGCCCAGCGCCCGACCAACAGCAGCTCGAGCCAGGTTCCGGCCCTATAGTGGAGGCCTCAGGGAAAAGAACATGCAAAGCCCTATCAGGATATAGCGCGTTCTTCATAACTTGATTGCTATGTTCAGTACAGCACAGTGGCCTCCCGGATGGGAGGCCATGCCTGTGAAGAGTGCGATAGTCTGGGCCAAAGCGGAGTGCTTTGGGTGAGGTTTTTTTCAGGGTCGCATCCGGGTGTACATGCGCGGGAACGGGATGGCCTCGCGGATGTGCTCAATGCCGCAGATCCAGCGCACGGTACGCTCGAGGCCGATGCCAAACCCCGCGTGTGGCACGGTTCCATATAGCCTCAGGTCCATATACCAATCAAAGACTTCTTCGGGCAGGTTGTGTTCGCGAATCTTCTGGCGCAGCAGCTCGGGGTCGTGGATGCGCTGTGAGCCCCCGATAATCTCGCCCACACCCTCGGGGGCCAGCATGTCGGCGTTGAGTACCAGGCGTGGGTCGCTGGGGTCGGGCTGCATGTAGAAAGCCTTGATGGCTGCCGGATACTTTTCCACAAAAATGGGCCGGTCGAACTGCGCGGTGAGGGCGGCTTCGTGCGGGGCGCCAAAGTCGTCGCCCCACTGCAGGGGGGTGAGCTCGAGTTCGGGCCTCTGGGCCAGCTGGTTGACCATCTCTACCGCCTGGGTATAGGTAATGCGAGGGTACTTGCCCTGTGCGGTGCTCTCCAGCACGGTTGTATCGCGCTCGAGCAGCTCGAGCTCGAGCTTTTTGTTTTCCAGTACCCGTCCCACCAGGTAGATCACCAGCTCCTCCTGTAGCTGCATGTTCTCCTCGTGGGTCATGAAGGCCACTTCCGGCTCAACCATCCAGAACTCCAGCAGATGCCGCCGGGTTTTGCTGCGCTCGGCCCGGAAGGTGGGGCCAAAGGTGTAGACCTTGCCAAAGGCCATGGCCCCGGCCTCGGCATAAAGCTGGCCCGACTGCGAGAGGTAGGCCTTCTCGCCGTCGAACAGGTCTACCTCGAACAGGTCGGTGGTGCCCTCCACGGCGTTGGGGGTCAGGATGGGGGCATCCAGCCGGACAAAGCCCCGGGCGTGAAAGAAGTCGTGGATGGCCCGCTCGAGCTCATCGCGCACCCGCAGCACCGCCCAGGCCCGGCGGTGGCGCAGATACAGGTGGCGGTGGTCCATCAGGAAGTCTACCCCGTGCTCCTTGGGGGTGATGGGGTACTCCCGACTGGGCCGGGCAATTACCTTTAGCCCTCGCAGCGAAAGCTCATAGCCCCCTGGTGCCCGGCTGTCGGCGCGCACCAGCCCCTGCACCTCCAGGGCGGTTTCCTGGGGTAGGTGGTCGGCCTCCTCAAACTGTTCGTCGGGCAGCTCACCCTTGAACGCGGTGGCCTGTAGGAAGCCGGTGCCATCGCGCAGCTGCAAAAAGTGAATTTTGCCCTTGGAGCGCCGGCTGGTGAGCCACCCCCGGATGCTGACCTCTTGGCCGTCGTATTTTGCGATTTCTTCAATGAAAACCCTTTGCACAGGGTGATTCTAACCATAAATACCAGATTTGGTCAGTTTTCTGACCCAGGTCGGTAAGCTGGCCCAACCGCGGAACCCTGTGCCCACGTGCAGAGGCGAGCCAATTTCATCTCACCCCCGCGCTCCCGATTTGCGTTATGATACCTGCGTAATGGCTACCGACCTAAATCCACAGAACCGGCATAACCCCAGTACCTGCCCAGCTTGTAAATTTGCCCACCTGCACCAGCACACCCAGTTCAGTCTGCTGGATGGGGCGGCGAGGCTCAAAGACCTGCTCAAGTGGGTCAAGCAGGTCTCGCCCGAGGAGCCCATGCTGGCCATGACCGACCACGGCAACATGTTCGGGGCGGTGCAGTTTTACAAATATGCCAGTGAGATGGGGGTCAAGCCCATTATCGGCTACGAGGCCTATGTGGCGGCGGAATCGCGCTTCGACCGCAAGCAGGGCAAGGGGCTGGACGGGGGCTACTTTCACCTCACGTTGCTGGCCCAGAATATGGAGGGCTACCAGAACCTCTCCCGCCTGGCCAGCCGGGCCTACCTCGAGGGCTTCTATGGCAAACCCCGCATCGACCGCGAGATCCTGCGCGAGCACAACGCTGGCATTATTGCGCTGTCGGGCTGTCTAGGGGCCGAGATTCCGCAGTTCATCCTGCAGGAGCGCTTTGAGGACGCCGAAAAACGCCTGCAGGAGTACCTCGCGATTTTCGGCCCTGAGCGCTACTTTATCGAGATTCAAGACCACGGCCTGGCCGAACAACACAAGGTGAACAAAGTTTTGAAGGAGTTCGCCGACAAGTACGGCCTGGGCCTGGTGGCCACCAACGATGGCCATTACGTAAGAAAAGACGACGCCGAGGCCCACGCGGTGCTGCTGGCGGTGCAGTCCAAGGCCACCTGGGACGACCCAAACCGCTGGAAGTTCCCCTGCGACGAGTTTTACGTCAAGAGCCCCGAGGAGATGCGCCAGACCTTTGACGACGAAAAAGAGCTCTGGGGCAGCCGCATGGACGAGCTCTTCGACAACTCGGTGAACATCGGGCGGATGTGCAACGTGGAGCTGGTGCCCAAAAAAGTGCAGTACCGCATCCCCAAATACCCGCTGCCCGAGGGCCGTACCGAGGTGATCTATTTCCGCGAGCTCACATTTAACGGGCTGCTCAAGCGTTACCCCGAACGGGTAACCCCTGAGCTATACCGGGAGTTTCTGCGCAAGATAGGTCGTCCGGTGCCGCATGGCGATGGGGAGATGCTGGCTTTGGAGCTGGCCCGCATCGAGGACCTCGAGGCCACCCGGGCCCACCTGCCCGAACTAAAGGAAGGTATCGAATGGGATGGGTGGGCCATTCTGTCCCGTGCCATCTACGAGCTCTCGGTGGTGGAGCGCATGGGTTTTCCGGGTTATCTGCTTATCGTGGGCGACTTCATCAACTGGGCCAAGGACCACGGCATCTCGGTGGGGCCGGGCCGCGGCTCGGCGGCGGGTTCACTGGTCACCTATGCTACCCGCATTACCAACATCGACCCCCTGGCCTATAACCTGCTTTTTGAGCGCTTCCTCAACCCGGCCCGGGTTTCCATGCCCGATATCGATACCGACTTTTCCGACGTGCGCCGGGGTGAGGTGATTGAGTATGTGCGCCAGCGCTACGGCGACGAGATGGTCGCCCAGATCGGTACCTTTGGTACGCTGGCGGCCAAAGCCGCCATCAAAGACGCGGCGCGGGTGTTTGGGCTGCCGGTCAAAAAGGCTGACGAACTGGCCAAGCTCATTCCGGTGACTTTTGGCAAGCCGATGCCGCTGGACAAGGCCGTGGAAGCCATCCCCGACCTGCGGGCCGAGATGGAGAAAGACCCGCTGGTCAAGCGGGTGCTCGAGGTGGCCCAGAAGCTCGAGGGCCTTTCGCGCCAGAGCAGCGTGCACGCCGCCGGGGTGGTCATCTCCGACGTACCCCTGCGCGACTACATTCCTTTGATGCGGGCTGGGGACACCGGGGCCAAGGTGACCCAGTACGACATGGGTTCGGTGGAGGCCTTGGGGTTTTTGAAAATGGACTTTTTGGGCCTGCGGACGCTTTCCTTCCTGGATGAGTGCAAACGCATCGTCAAAGAGTCCAAAGGGGTCGAACTCGATTTTGATAACCTGCCCATCGATGATTCCAAGACCTTTGAGCTGTTGGGCCGGGGGGAGACCAAGGGGGTTTTTCAGCTCGACTCAGCTGGCATGACCAGTGCGGTGCGGGGCCTCAAGCCGCGCCGCATCCAGGACATTATCGCCCTGGGCGCCCTTTATCGGCCCGGCCCCATGGAGAACATTCCCACCTACATCCGCCGCCACCACGGGCGCGAGGAGGTGAGCTATCCGCAGTTCCCCAACGCCGAGAAGTACATCCGGCCCATCCTGGAAGAGACCTACGGGATTCCGGTTTACCAGGAGCAAATCATGCAGATCGCCACTGCTGTGGCCGGCTACAGCCTGGGCGAGGCCGACCTGCTGCGGCGGGCCATGGGCAAAAAGAAGATGGAGGAGATGGTCAAGCAGCGGGCGCAGTTCAAGGAAGGGGCGGCCAAAAAGGGCATTCCCGCCGACGAAGCCGACCGTCTGTTCGACCTGCTCGAGGCCTTCGCTAACTACGGCTTCAACAAAAGCCACGCGGCGGCTTACGCCATACTGACCTACCAGACTGCCTACGTAAAAGCCCACTTCCCGGTAGAGTTTTTTGCTGCGGTGCTCACGGTCGAACGCCACGACTCCGATAAAGTGGCGGAGTACATCCGGGCAGCCCGCATCGCCGGGGTGGAGGTGCTTCCCCCCGATATCAACCAGTCGGGCTTTAGTTTCCGGGCGCTGGAAAAGAGCGTGCTGTTTGGGCTGTCGGCAGTAAAAAACGTGGGCGAAACGCCCACCGAGCTTATCCTCAAAGAGCGCGAGCGAGGGGGGCCTTACAAATCGTTGCCGGACTTCCTGCGGCGGCTCGATGGAACCGTGGCCAACAAGCGGGTGGTGGAGTCGCTGATTAAGGCCGGGGCTTTTGATGCTTTTGGCCCTCGAGGCCCCATGCTGGCGGCGCTTGACGACCTACTCAAGTGGGCCCAGTCCGAACGCGAGCTGGCCCAGTCGGGCATGATGGGGCTTTTTGGTGAGGCGCAGGAGCCCGTAATCCCCAAGGCCCCGCTGCTGGATGCCTTAACCGAGCTTCGCATGGAAAAAGAGGCCCTGGGCATCTATGTAACTGGGCATCCGCTTTCACGCTACGAGGGGCTGCGGGAAGCCGCAAGCTGTACGGTGGAGGAGTTGCCTCAGGCTTTTGCCGAACACCAAGGCAGCCGCAACCTGGCAAACGGCGGCGATAGCCGTCTGCCCCGACAGGGGATGGTCTTGGTGAACAGCGGCGATAGCCGTCTGTCCCGACAGGGGATCGCCCAGCGGGTGCGATTGCTTTTGGCAGGCATGGTGGAGGGTATTGTGCGCAAGCCGACCAAGTCGGGTGGAATGCTGGTGCGCTTTACCCTGGCGGACGAGACCGGGGCGGTAGAGGTGGTGGCCTTTGGCCGGGCCTACGACAAAATTTCCCCCCGCATCGCCGAGGACGCCGCGGTGCTGGTGCTGGTGGAGGTGGAGCCCGAGGGCGAGGGGGAGAGCCTGCGGGTGGTGGCGCAGGATGTGTTTCCTTACAGCGAGCTCGAGGGCCTGCCCAGGGTGCTGGAGCTCGAGCTAGACCTGGCCTTGCTCGACGAAGAAAAACTCCTGGAGCTGCGCAGCCGACTCGATGAGGCCTCCGGGCCGCTGCCGGTACAGCTCAAGGTGCGGGGGCCGGGGGGCTGGGCCATGATCGAAGCCCGCGAGGTCAAGGTGAGCGAGCAGGCTCCTGGGTTGTTGCAAGACCTGGACTGGCTCGAGGCCCGCTTGATTCCCGACCGTGAGATGCTGCTGGGCTATGGCAAGCCGGCCGAGGGCAACTTTAGGAACCAAAAAGGATCGGATCAGGGGCCGGTGGTTCCGTTCTAAGGAGGGCAGCCTCCTCTAATACCGGATTCAAAAAGATACTCTTCAAACAAAAAACATCAAGGGGCTATCTTTTTGAATCCTAGAGCACTCCCTTCGGTCGGGTTAGTTCGTCACCGTTCGGTGACGAACTAACCGAATCTGGTATAAAAGATGCCCACACCGGGCTGTCTGGATTGGCGAGTTCGTCCAGGACGTTGAAGTGGTGTCGGCCCGGTACCGACCTTACTTCGCTGCAATTCTCGGGCCAGGCTGCCTTCAGCAGGTGGCTTTGGTGGTGGAACTCGCTGGACTCCAGCGCGCCCACCGCCAGCACCAGCGGGGCCCGCAGGGTGGGGGTTTTGTAGACAGGACTGCAAGCCCTGGCGCTTTCCACATCGAGCCTTAGATCGGCGTTGAACGACACTTGAATCAACGGCTCTAGATCGAACAAACCGCTAATGGAGATGCCCCCGGCAATGGCTTCTGAGGGGAGGCTATAGCGATCCCAGGGGGTGGCGAACATCTCGGCAGTCAGGTGCCCCCCTGCGGAGTGCCCGCTGATCAGCAGGGGCACTCCCTCCAGGCCATACCGTGGGGCCGCCTGGTAGAGCCAGGCCACCGCCCGCCGACATTGTTCGGTGATCTGGCCGATGCTCACGGCTGGGCAGAGCGCATAGTTAAGCACCGCCAGGCTTATGCTCCGGGCCACCAGCGGCGGGGCCAGCCAGGAGAAATCGTCCTTGTCGAAGGCCCGCCAGTAGCCGCCGTGGATGAAGACCAGCAGGTAGCGGCTGTTCTCAGCCAGAAAGAGGTCGAGGGTCTCGTTGGGGCCGTCGCCGTAGGCCAGGTTGCGCTGGTGTGGCAGGGTATCGCGGGCAACTTGGGCTGCCTGGGCCCAGCGCCGGAAGTATTCCGGGGCCTCCGGCACCGTTAGGCGGGGGCTGTACTCGAGTTCGTACCAGGAAGGCTCGCTCATACGCTCAGGTACTGTTTCCAAACCTCGGGCCGGGCCTTCAGGCTGGTGGAGTCGCCCTGCCAGACCACCCGGCCTTTCTCCAGGATGGTGTGCTGGTCGGCCAGGGCCAGGAGGCGCTCGAGGTACTTGTCAATCACCAGGATGGTCTGGCCGCTTTCCTTGAGTAGGCGCAAGACCCGCCAGATCTCCTCCCGCAACAATGGGGCCAGGCCCTCAGTGGCCTCGTCCAGAATCAAAAGCCGGGGGTTGGTCATTAGGGCCCGACCAATGGCCAGCATCTGCTGCTCGCCCCCGGAGAGCTGGGAACCCAGGTTGTTGCGACGTTCCTCTAGGCGTGGGAAGAGTTCCCAGACCCGTGCAAGCGTCCAGGGGTTTGGGCTTTGGTTGCGGTTGGCTGCGAAGGCGACCAGGTTCTCCTCCACCGTAAGGTTGGGAAAAATCTGTCGCCCCTCGGGAACTATAGCAACGCCCAGGGCCGCGATCTGCTCGGGGGCCAGGGCTTCGATGAACCGCCCGGCTAAGCGAATCCGTCCCTTACGGGCGGGGGTCAGGCCCAGGATGGATCGCACGGTGGTGGTTTTGCCCATGCCGTTGCGGCCCAGCAGGGTGGCCACCTGGCCTTCCTCCACCCGTAGGTTCACCCCGAACAACACCTGGCTCTGACTGTAGAAGGTTTCCAGGTTTTCTACCTCGAGCAAAGCGCTCACGCTGTATCCCCCTCCTCGCCCAGGTAGGCTTTGTGCACCTCCGGGTTGGCCCGGATTTCCGCCGGGCTCCCCGAGGCGATCACTTGACCGTAGACCAGTACCGAGATGCGCTGCGCCAGCCGGAAGACCGCGCCCATGTCGTGCTCGACCAGCAGGATGCTGTGCTGCTGCGCCAGGCGAGCAATCAGCTCAACCATCTTTTCCGATTCCTCCAGGCCCATCCCGGCCATGGGCTCGTCCAGCAGCAGGAGTTTGGGACGAGAGGCCAGGGCCAGGCCTACCTCGAGGGCCCGCTGCTCCCCGTGGGAGAGTCGGCCCACCACCACCTCGAAGCGCCGGGCCAGCCCGATCTGTTCGGCCACGGCCAGGGCCGCTTCGGTCAGGTGCTTTTCCCGTGCGGCCGGCTGCCAGAAACGGAAGCTGCTGCCCGAGCGGGCCTGCACGGCCAGCTCGAGGTTGGCCCGAACGGTTTGGTTCTTGAACAGGTTGGTGATCTGGAAGGTGCGGGCCAGGCCCCGGTGCACCCTCAGGTGGGCGGGCAGATGGGTGATGTCTTCACCCTGGAAGCGCACCCGCCCACCGCTGGGCTTGAGCACGCCGGTGATCAGGTTGATCAGGGTGGTCTTGCCGGCCCCATTAGGCCCGATCAGGGCGTGGATCTCGCCTGGGGCCACGCTCAGGCTGCAGTTGTTTACCGCCAGCAGACCGCCAAAGTGCCTGCTGAGCCCCACCAACTCCAGCAGGCTCATACCTTCCTCCGCAAAAGCCCGGCCAGGCCCTGGGGGGCAAAGAGCACAATCAAAAGCAGGATCACCCCCACCCCAAGCTGCCAGTGAATGGTCAGGTCCTGCAGCACCTCTTCCACCAGCGAGAGCACCGCTGCCCCCAGCACCCCACCCCAGAACTGGCCCACCCCACCCAGGATGACCATCATCATCAGGTGGCCGGACTGCTGCCAGGCCAGCAGGCTGGGCGAGACGTACTGGGTGTAATGGGCCATCAGCACCCCGGCCAGGCCCGCTATAGCCCCGGCCAGTACAAAAGCCACTAGCTGAAAGCGGAAGACCGGATAGCCCAGGGCCAGGGCGCGGGACTCGTTTTCCCGGATGGCCTGCAAGACCCGCCCAAACCTCGAGTGCACCAGCCTGTGCATCAAATAAAGCGCGGCCAGCAGCACCCCCAGGGTCAGGTAGTACAGCGTGGTGTCGTTCAGCTCAAAAAGTCCAAACTCCGGTCGCCGGGCCCTGAGACCGTCCTCGCCGCCATACTGCTTGAAGGAGACCACCAGGTAGTAGATCATCTGGGCGAAGGCCAGGGTGATCATGATGAAGTAGACCCCTCGCGTGCGCAGGCTGATGACCCCGATCAGGAGGGCTAAGAGTCCGCTCAAGCCCACTGCTGCTACCCAGATGACCCAGGCCGAGGTGACGCCTTCGCGCATCAGTATGGCCACCGCGTAGGCACCCAGGCCAAAGTAGGCCGCGTGTCCGAAGCTCACCATCCCCCCGTAGCCCAGAATCAGGTTCAGGCTGCTGGCGGCCAGGGCGTAGACCATAATTTTGGTGAGGAGGCCCTGGTAGAACTCGAGGCCCGTAGCAGCAGCGATGGGGGGGAAGGCCAGCAGCAGGCTTAGTAAAACCACGGGAAAGAACCAGCGCATCCTGCCCCCCTATGTCCGTACCGGAAAGAGCCCCTGTGGCTTCAAAAAAAGCACCACCGCCATCAGCAGATAAATCAGGATCGAGGCCAGGGCTGGCCCCAGGTTGGAGGCCACTTCTGGCGAGGCCACCTGGGAGAGCAGCAGCGGCAGAAAAGCCCGCCCGGCGGTGTCCATCAAGCCCACCAGCAAAGCCCCTACCAGGGCCCCCTTGATGGAGCCGATGCCGCCAATCACGATCACCACGAAGGCCAGAATCAAGATGCTCTCACCCATGCCGATCTGCACAGCCAGAATGGGTCCCAGGAAGGCTCCGGCGATGGCAGAGAGCCCGGCCCCCACCCCAAACAGCAGTGTGAAGAGGGGCTTGATGGGCACACCCATAGCCTGAGCCATCTCGCGGTTGGAAGCCCCAGCCCGAAGCCACATGCCTACCTTTGTGCGGTTAACCAGCCAGAACAAAAGCAGCGCTACCAGAAGCCCGACCCCGATGATGACCAGGCGAAAGGCCGGGTAGTACAGGCCGGGCAGAATCTCCACCGGCCCAGAAAGCGCCTCAGGTGCTGAGAGCAACAGGGGTTGCGAACCCCAGATCATCCGCACCACCTCGTTGATGATGAGAATCAAGGCAAAGGTGGCCAGCACCTGCGAAAGGTGGTCGCGCCGGTAAAGCTGGCGCAGCACGCTGAGCTCGAGCAGCATCCCGACCAAGGCAGTGCCCAGCACGGCCAGTGGCACGGCCAGCCAGAAGTTGCCGGTGGCCCCGACCAAAGTAGCGGTCAGGTAGGCCCCGATCATATACAGCGAGCCGTGGGCCAGGTTGATGGTGTCCATGATGCCCAACACCAGGGTCAGGCCGGCTGCTAGCAAAAAGAGCATCAGGCCAAACTGGAAACCGTTTAGAACCTGTTCTGCGAATAGGGTTGGTGGCATAGGCAATAGGGAGGTGCTGCTGTTGGCTTATCTTAACCTGCACCTGTCCACATAAGCATCGCGGTGGTTGGTGAAGATGGTACCCACCTGGCGGTTTACAATCTCGCCCCCTGGCTGTTGGATGACCTGACGCAGGTAATAGTTCTGGATGGGGTAACCGTTGGGGCTAAAGCGGATAAATCCACGGGTGCTGTTGAACCCCGCTAGCATGGCCTTGCGCAACTCGTCTTTCTTGCTTAGGTCGCCCCCTACGGCTTTGATAGCGCTGTCCAGCAACAGCGCTGCATCGTAACCCTGTGAGGCGTATAAGGTGGGGATGCGGCCATAGGTTTTGCGGAAGTCCTCCACGAAGCGCTGGTTGATGGGGTTGTTGAGTTCTAAAGTCCACTGCGAGCTATTGTAGATGCCCACCAGGGCCCGGCCCACGGCTCGAATTACGTCGGCGTCTGCCGAAAAGCCTGGCAGGAAAAGGGGAATTTCCCGCAGCAGGCCGGACTCGGCGTACTGCTTAATGAAATTCACGCCCATAGCCCCCGGCTCGAAGGCGTAAACCGCTTTGGGTCGCGTCGCGCGAATCTGGGCGATCTCCGCCGAGAAATCGAGCTGGTTCAGCCGGTGGTAGACTTCGGCCACCACCCGGCCTTTAAAGTAGCGCTTGAAGCCAGTAAGAGCGTCGCGCCCGGCGGGGTAGTTGGGCGCTAGCAAAAAGACGTTCTCGAAGCGCCGGGTCTGCACATACTGGCCCATGGCCTCGTGCAGATTGTCGTTTTGCCAGGCTACGTTCACGAAGTAGGGGCTGCACTGCTCCCCAGCATACTCCGAGGGACCGGCGTTGGGGCTAATGTAAAAGGTCTTTTCCTCGAAGATGGCGTCGCCCACGGCCAGGAGGATGTTGGAGAAGATGATGCCGGTGAGGAAGTCTACCCGGTCGCGCTTGAGCATGCGGTCTACGGCCTGGCGGGCTACGTCGGGGTTTTGCTGGTCGTCTGCCACGATAACCTCTACCGGCAGGCCCCCAAGCTGGTTGTTGAGGTGGCGCAAGGCCAGGTTGAAGCCATCGCGAACGTCGATCCCCAGGGCTGCCCCTCCGCCCGAGAGGGTGCTGACAAAACCGATTTTCACACTGCGCTGAGCCAGACCTAAAGAACCAATTGCACCCAAAAGAACCAGTAGCCAGACCAACTTTTTCATCTTGCCTCCTCCGGTGTGTTCAGATGGATTTTCACTTCAGCCATAAGCTTGACCTCTGCTTGTAGGGTTGCTATGGAGTGTAACCTTGGGGGCTTCTGCATACAAATCAACCTTTCAGTGGGTGGTTCAAAGCAAGGTGCGTACCTGCCAGAGCTCCGGGAAAAGCACAATCTCGAGGGCCCGCTTGAGATAAGCCACCCCGGCGGTGCCCCCGGAGCCTTTTTTGTGGCCGATGGTGCGCTCGACGGTGGTGAGGTGGCTAAAGCGCCAGCGGCGGAAATTGACCTCTACATCCACCAGTTTTTCTGCCAGGTAGTACAAATCCCAGTAGCGTTCAGGCTGCCGGTAGACCGTAAGCCAGGCCTCGGCCACGGCTTCCTGGGGTTCGTAGGGTTTGGCGAAGTCGCGCTTTAGCACGGCCTCGGGCAGCGCAAGACCGCTCTGGGCCAGCAAGCGAAGTGCCAAGTCGTACAGGCTGGGGGCGCGCAAGGCGGCCTCGAGCCTCCGGTACTGCTCGGGTTTGTGCTGGTGGGGTTTTGTCATGAAGGGTTCTTTGTTGCCCAGCAAGAACTCGATCAGGCGGTACTGGTACGACTGAAACCCCGAGGCCCGGCCAAAAGCCGAGCGGAATTGGAGGTAGTCCGAGGGGGTCATGGTGGCCAGCACCTCCCAGCTGGCGCTCATCTGCTCCTGGGCCCGGCAGACCCGGGCCAGCATTTTGAGGGCCGGATCCACGATGCCCTGCTGCAGCAGCCCCATGGCGCTATTCAGCTCGTGGATGATGAGCCTCATCCAGAGCTCCTGTACCTGATGAATAACGATAAACAGCATCTCGTCGTGGGCCTCGGTGAGGGGTTGCTGGGCGGCCAGAAGTGTCTCCAGACGCAAGTAGTCGCCATACGACAGGTCGTGTCTGAAGTCGGTGTGGGCGGCTTGGTAGGTGGTGTCTTTCATCAGGTCACCTTGGCCCTTTCCTGGAAACGCGCTTCCCTCCAAAGCCCGCTTTGCATGACCTGGGCCAGCCTTTGCACCGCCTGGTAGACATCCTCAAAGCGCAGGTAAAGCGGTGCGAAGCCAAAGCGCAGGATGTCGGGGGCGCGGAAGTCTCCCACCACCCCCTGGGCAATCAGGGCCTGCATGACGGCATAGCCTTCCGGGTGTCGGTAAGCCACCTGGCTGCCGCGCCGGGCGTGCTCGAGCGGGGTGGCTAGCTGGAAGCCGTAGCGGGCGGCCAGGGGCTCCATTAACCGGATAAAGAGGTCGCTGAGCTGGAGCGACTTCTGCCGCACCAGGGCCATGTCTACGCCCTCGAAGACCTCGAGGGCCGCCTCCAGGGCGCTCAGTGAGAGAATGGCAGGGGTGCCCACCGTCAGGCGGCGTAGGTCTTGGGCTGGCAGGTATTCGGGGCTAAAGGCAAAGGGGTCGGCGTGCCCCATCCAGCCGGTCAGGAAGGGACGGGTAGCCGCCTGGTGTCGCCGGGCCACGAACAGAAAAGCCGGTGCACCAGGGCCTCCGTTCAGATACTTGTAGCCGCAGCCCACCGCAAAATCTACTTGCGCCTGGTTCAGGTGCACCGGAAAAGCCCCGGCGCTGTGGGCCAGATCCCACACCACCAGCGCGCCTTTTTGCTGGGCCAGCCGGGTCAGGTGGGCCATCTCGTAGCGGTAGCCCGTGCGGTAGTCCACCTCGGTGAGCAGCAAGACCGCCACCTCTTCGTCCAGACTTTTGTCTATCTCCTCTTTGGACACCAGCCGCAGTTCATGGCGCTTTAGCAGCTCGGTGATGCCCTGGGCGATGTAGAGGTCGGTGGGAAAGTTGGCGATGTCGGAGAGGATCACCTTACGCCCCGGGCGCAGCTCGAGCGCAGCCAGAAGCACCTTAAAGAGGTTCACCGAGGTGGAGTCGGCCACCACCACCTCGTCCGGTTCGGCCCCAACCAGCCGGGCGATGCGGGCCCCCACCCGCTGGGGCAGGTCAATCCAGCCGTGGGTGTTCCAGCTTTTGATCAGGCTCTGGCCCCACTCTTGCTGTACCACCTGCGCCAGGCGGGCCACCACCCGTTTGGGCAGGGCCCCCAGCGAGTTGCCGTCCAGGTAGATGACCCCTTCGGGCAGCAAAAACTCGTCCCGCTTAGGGGCCAGGGGGTCGACTTGGTCGAGGGCTTGTATCTCGGCGAGAGTCATAGGTCTCCTTACTCGGGGATGACCGCCGTGGCCTCGATCTCCACCCTGGCGCGGTCTTCGATGAGGGCCCGGACTTCCACCACCGACATGGCCGGGTAGTGACGGCCCATAATCTGGCGGTAGATCTGGCCCAGGGCCTCGAGCTGGGCTAGGTACTCCTCTTTGCTCAAAATAAACCAGGTGAGTCGCACGATGTGCTCTGGCTTCCCACCGGCCTCAGCCAGGGTCTCGACGATGTTTTGCAAGGCCTGGCGGGTCTGCTCGACGAAGTCGTCGGACTCAAAGACACCCTGGTGGTTCCAGCCGACCATGCCAGCCAGGAAGACCATGCGCCCCTTAGCTGCGATGCCGTTGACATACCCCTTAGGCGCTTTCCATCCAGGGGGTTGCAGGACTTGCCAGCGATCCTCGAGCTTTTCCATAGCTACACCCTTTTCTCTTCGGCTTCTTTGCGAAGCAGGTACCGCTGTAGTTTACCGGTCTGGGTGCGGGGCAGGCTCGAGCGGAACTCGATGGCCCTCGGATACTTATAGGGCGCAATTTTTTGCTTCACGAAGTCCTGCAAGTCCTTCACTAGCTCGGCGGAGGGGTTGAGGCCAGGCTGCAGCACCACATAGGCTTTTACAATCTGACCCCGTTCAGGGTCTGGGACGCCCACTACCGCACACTCCGCCACTGCGGGGTGGAGCAGTAGGGCATCCTCCACTTCGGGGCCGGCGATGTTGTAGCCTGCCGAGATGATCATATCGTCGCTGCGGGCCTGGTAGACAAAGTAGCCTTGCTCGTCCACCAAGTAGGTGTCCCCGGTGATGTTCCAGCCGTTCTGCACATAGTTGCGCTGTCGTTCGTCGGCCAGGTAGCGGCAGCCAGTGGGGCCCTTTACAGCCAGGCGGCCAATCTGGCCAGGGGGAAGGGGGTTGCCCGCTTCGTCCAGCACACAGGCCTGGAAGCCCGGCACGGGCTTGCCGGTGGCTCCTGGCCTGGCCGCTTCCTCGGTGTGGGAGATGAAGATGTGCAGCATCTCGGTGGCCCCGATGCCGTCGATGAGCTCGAGGCCGGTGGCCTCCTTCCAGAGCCGACGGGTAGAAGCCGGTAGTGGCTCGCCCGCTGAAACACACTTGCGCAGCGAGGAGAGGTCGTACTGCTGGGCCAGGGGCGCCATGGCCCGGTAGGCGGTGGGGGAGGTGAAGACCACGCTGGCCCTGAACTCGGGGATGGCCGCCAGCAGAAGCTCGGGGCTGGCCCGCTCCAGCAGCACGCTCTGAGCCCCGATCCGCATGGGGAAGAGCACCAGGCCACCCAGCCCATAGGTAAAAGCCAGAGGCGGACTGCCGATAAAGACATCCTCCGGGCTAGCCCGCAAAATGTATTTGCCAAAGGTATCGCAGATGGCCAGCAGGTCACGATGAAAGTGTACGCAGCCCTTGGGCTTGCCGGTGGTGCCGGAAGTGAAGGCGATGATGGCTGGGTCATCGCTGGCGGTGTCTACGTTCTGGAAAAACTCCGACTTACCCGCCATTAAGGCTTCCAAGCTACCCCCTTCGCCCCAGTAGACCACCTGTTTTAGGGTGGGGCAGTTCGGCAGGGCGTTGTCCAACTCCTCGCGCAAGCGCCCGTCGCATAGGGCGTGCGAGACCTGGGCTTTGGTCACCACCTCGGTGAGTTCCTTGGCCCGCAGGAGCGGCATGGTTGTGACCGCAATGCCCCCAGCCTTCATCACCGCAAACCAGGCTGCTACCAGCAGGGGGTTGTTGGGTGCCCGCAACAATACCCGGTTGCCCGGCACCAGGCCCATTTCTTGGGTGAGCACCTGGGCCATGCGGTTGGCCTGCTCGAGCAGCTCGCCGTAGGTCCAGCACAGCCCGTTGGCCCGCACGCAAGGCCGGTCGGGGTGCTGGGCCGCCATCTGATCCAGCAGCTCGCTGGCGCAGTTCAGCCGCTCGGGGTACTCTAGCTCCGGCAGTGAGAAAATCAGCTCAGGCCACTGTGCTTTGGGTGGCAGGTTGTCGCGGGCAAAGGTGTCTAGGTGGGCGCTATACCCCATGTCCAGTCCCTCCTTTCACCTGAGGTTCCTTGAAATTCTTGAGTAATTCCCTGGCGATGATGAGCTGCTGCACCTCGCTGGCCCCTTCGTAGATACGCAGGGCCCGGATCTCGCGGTAGAGCGACTCCACCACCTGCCCCCGGGTCACGCCCAGCCCGCCCCATAGCTGCAAGGCCGCGTCTATCACCTGCTGGGCATGCTCGGTGGCGAAGAGCTTGGCCATGGCGGCCTCCTGCGTGACCTGCCGGCCCTGGTCGCGCAGCCAGGCCGCACGGTAGGTGAGCAGGGCCGCAGCGTCTACCTGAGTGGCCATCTGGGCCAGGCGGGCTTGGGTGAGCTGGAAGTCGGCCAGGGTCTGGCCGAACATCTTGCGGTGCGTCGCGCGATGCAAAGCCTCATCCAGCGCGCGCCGGGCGAAGCCCAAAGCCGCTGCCGCGACCGAAGTACGAAAGATGTCCAGGGTCTGCATGGCGATCTTGAAGCCCTGGCCTTCCGCGCCCAGAAGCTGGCTTTTGTCAACCCGGCAATCCTCAAAGCGCAAGGTGGCCAGCGGGTGCGGCGCCATGACCTCGAGGCGCTCTGCGATCTTCAGACCCGGCGTATCGGCTTCCACCACAAAGGCCGAGATGCCTTTACTGCCCTGGCTGCCCGGCGCGCGGGCAAAAACCACATAGAAGTCGGCGATGCCGCCGTTGGAGATCCAGGTTTTCTGTCCGTTCAGCACGTAGGCCTGGCCTTCGGGGCGGGCCTCGGTGCTGAGGGCCCCCACATCGGAGCCCGCCTCGGGTTCGGAAAGGGCAAATGCGGCGATGTACTCGCCTTTTGCTACCCTGGGCAGGTAATGAGCTTTTTGTTCCGGGGTGCCATGCAAGGTGATGGCGCCCGAGCCCAGCCCCTGCATGGCAAAGGCGAAGTCGGCCAGGCCCTGGTGGTAGGCCAGGGTCTCGCGGATGAGACAGACGGCGCGGGTGTCTATGGTCTCAAAGACTCCCCCGTAGGCCTGCCCCCCCACCGCGTAGCGTGTCCAGCCCGCCTCGCCCAGCATTTGGACGAGCCTACGGCAGGCTTGGTCGGTGTCGTGCTCGTCCTGCGGGGTGAGTTTGTGCGCTGCCCAGGCCGGCAGCTCCTGGGCCAGTTTGCGGTGATGGGCTTCGAAGAAGGGCCACTCGAGGTGTGCGCGCTGCATTCAATCCCCCTCGAAAACCGGCGTCTCTTTGGCCACAAAGGCCTGGTAAGCCCGGTGGAAGTCCTGGGTGGTCATGCACAAAGCCTGGGCCTGGGCCTCGGCCTCGATGGCCTCGTCTAAGCCCATGCTCCACTCCTGGTGCAGCATTTTCTTGGTCATGGCGTGGGCGAAGGTGGGGCCTTTGGCCAGCTCGAGGGCAAACTGCTGGGCTTCCTCCAGTAGCTGCTCTGGCGCACACAGCCGGTTGAAGAAGCCCCAGGCCAGGCCCTCCTCCCCGCTCATGGCCCGGCCTGTGTACAAAAGCTCGGCGGCCCGGCCCTGCCCGATGATGCGCGGCAGCATGGCGCAGGCCCCCATATCAGCGCCCGCCAGCCCCACCCGACTGAACAGGAAAAGGGTTTTGCTCTGGGCGGTGCCAAAGCGGATGTCCGAGGCCATGGCCAGAATGGCCCCGGCTCCCGCACAAACCCCGTCCACCGCGCTGATGATGGGCTGGGGGCAGGCCCGCATGGCCCGCACCAGGTCGCCGGTCATGCGGGTGAAGGCCAGCAGGCTGGGGGTATCCATCCGGGTCAGGGGGCCGATGATCTCGTGGACGTCGCCGCCCGAGCAGAAGTTGCCCCCGGCCCCGCTGAGCACCACCGCCCGCACGTCCTCGGCGTAGGACAAAGCCCGGAAGAGGTCGCGCAGCTCGGCATAGGACTCGAAGGTCAGGGGGTTTTTTCGCTCAGGCCGGTTCAGGGTAAGGGTAGCCACCCGGCCCTCGACCTGCCAGCGGAAGTGCTGGGCCGGATAGTCGGCCAGGGTACAGGCCCCATCCACCCGCCGCTTCTCTTTCATCGGGCCTCCTTTTCGTTCAGGTGTTGCTTGAGCTTGCCCAGAAGGGCGTAGAGGGTCTCTTTTTCCTCGCTCGAGAGCCCCTCGAATAGCTCGATCACCCAGCCCTCGTGCACTGCTGCCATCTCCCCAAACAGGCGCTGCCCCTCGGGGGTGAGCTTGACCACGAAGGAGCGCCGGTCGCTTTTATCTACCTCGCGCCGTACCAGACCTTCGGCCTCGAGCTGGTCGGTAATCCCCGTGATGTTGCCGGTCGTGACCATCATCCGCTTTGAAAGTTCGCTCATCTTCAGGCCCTCCGGGTGGCGCTCGAGCTGGGCTAAGAGGTCGAAGCGGGGCAGGGTGGTCTTGAAGTTTTCCCGCAGGCGGCTGCGGATTTTACTGGTGATGCGGTTGGTGCAGGTGAGCATCCGTAGCCAGAGCCTGATGGCCTGGTGGTGGTCGTTGGCCAGGCGGGTCTCGAGGTCTTTTTCCATCGTGAGCATCTACACCTCTCCTCCTGCAATGGCGATGGCCTGTCCGTTAATGGCTGCCGATTCCGGCAGGCACAGCCACAGTACGGCCTGCGCGACTTCCTGCGGCTCCACCAGCCGCCCCTGGGGGTTGGCACGGGTCAGCTCGGCCCGGGCCTCCTCCGTGCTGCGCCCGGTTTTCTGCGCGATCTGGGCCAGGCTGGCCTCGAGCAGGCCGGTCTGGGTGTAGCCGGGGCAGACCGCGTTGACGGTGATGTTTTTTCTGGCCAGCTCGAGCGCCAGCGAACGGGTCAGGCCGATCACCCCGTGCTTGGCCGCACAGTAGGCGCTTACGTAGGGGTAGCCCTTGAGTCCGGCGGTGCTGGCGATGTTGACGATGCGGCCCCAGCCTGCCCCCAGCATCCCCGGCAGCGCGGCCTGGGTGCACAAAAACGTTCCGGTCAGGTTCACCGCCAACATCCTTTCCCATAGCCCCAGATCGGTTTTGGTGAAGGGCTGGCTCTCGGCCTGCCCGGCGTTGTTGACCAGGATCGATACGTCCCCCAGCGCACACGCTGCGCCGCCGAAGGCCCTCTGCACATTCTCCGGATCGGTTACGTCGCAGGTTTCCACGTGAACCTCGGTGGCGAGCTTCCCGGCCTGCGCTTCCAACTGCGCCCGGTTGCGCCCCATCAGCGTGAGCCTGGCCCCGGCCTGGGCCAAAGCCGCCGCGATGGCGGCCCCAATGCCGCGCCCAGCGCCGGTCACGACGGCGTGTTTTCCCGCGAGCGACTGCGTGTTCATCGGATGGCCAGCTCCTCGGCCCGCTCGAGCGAGGCCCGGGCCAGGTTGCGCTCGATCTGGGCCTTGCCCGAGAGGTACTGTTTGGGCCAGCCCACCTCGGTGTAGCCCAGCCGCGCGGCCTGGTTCAGGGTCCAGTGGGGGTCGGCCAGGTGCGGGCGGGCGATGGCGCACAGGTCGGCCCGCCCGGCGGCGATGATGGAGTTCACGTGGTCGGCCTCGTAGATGGCCCCCACTGCCATGGTGGCGATGCCCACCTCGTTGCGGATGCGGTCGGCGAAGAGGGTCTGGTACATCCGCCCGTACACCGGCCTGGCCTGGCGGGTGGTCTGCCCCGAGGAGACATCGATCAGGTCGCACCCGGCCTCCTTGAACAGGCGGGCAATCTCTACCGCGTCGTCGGGGGTGTTGCCGCCGGGGGCCCAGTCGTGGGCGGAGATCCGCACCGAGATGGGCAAGTGCTCAGGCCAGACCGCGCGCAAAGCCCGGAAGACCTCGAGGGGGTAGCGGCAGCGGTTCTCCAGGCTCCCGCCATACCCATCGGTGCGGTGGTTGGTGAGGGGGCAGATGAAGGCCGAGAGCAAATAGCCGTGGGCACAGTGCAGCTCGAGCCAGTCGAAGCCCGCCTCCACCCCCCACAGCGCGGCCTGCACGAAGTCGGCCTTGACCCGCTCCATGTCTTCCAGGGTCATCGCGCGGGGAATCTGATTATTGGGGCCGTAGGGGATGGGCGAGGGGGCCAGCAGCGGCCAGTTGCCTTCCGGCAGGGGCTCGTCCTGGGCCTCCCAGCCCACCTGGGTCGAGCCCTTGGGCCCGGCGTGCCCCAGCTGGAGCCCGATCTTGGCATCGCTGTGCTGGTGCACGAAGTCCACGATGCGCTTGTAAGCCAGCATGTGCGCTTCGCTGTACAGCCCCGCACAGCCCGGGGTGATGCGCCCGTCGGGTGAGGGGGCGGTCATCTCGGTGAAGACCAAAGCAGCCCCACCCAGAGCCCGCGCCCCCAGGTGCACCAGGTGGAAGTCGTTCACCAGCCCATCTTTGGCCGAGTACATGGCCATGGGCGAGACCACCACCCGGTTTTTGAGCGTAAGGCCCCGCAGCCGAAAGGGCGTAAACATGGGCGGAATGGGCCGGGCGGGCAGGCCGGATTTTTGCGCCAGCCAGGCCTCGTAACCCTCGAGGTACTTGCGGTCGCGCAAGCGCAGGTTCTCGTGGGAGATGCGCTGGGAGCGGGTGAGCAGGCTATAGGCGAACTGCTCGGCTTCAAAGTGGCTGTAGCGCTCCACGTTCTCGAACCACTCGGTGGAGTTGCGGGCGGCGTTTTGCAGCTTCAGCACCTCTATCTGCCGCACCTCCTGGTAGGTTTCCAGCACCTCCTCGAGCTTATCCGGGGTATCGCCCAGCCGCTCGAAGGTGCGGGCCAGCTCGATGGCGTCCTCCAGGGCCAGCTTGGTGCCGCTGCCAATCGAGAAGTGGGCGGTGTGGGCGGCGTCGCCCATCAACACCACCGGCACCTTGCCGTTCCAGTGCACCCAGCGCTGGCAGACCACCCGGGGAAACTTGATCCAGATGGCCGAACCGCGCAGGTGAGCGGCGTTGGACATCAGTTTGTGCCCGCCCAGATACTTGGCGAAAAGCCGCTCACAGAAGGCGATGCCCTCCTCCTGGCTCATCTGGCCCAGGCCCGCCTTCTGCCAGACCTCTTCGGGTGTCTCCACGATGAAGGTCGAGGTGTGTTCGTCGAACTGGTAGGCGTGGGCCTGGAACCAGCCCCACTCGGTCTTTTCGAAGGCAAAGGTGAAGGCCGGAAAAGGCTGGTGGGTGCCCAGCCAGACGAAGCGGCACTTACGCAGTTCGATGTCGGGCTGGTAGGTAGGTTCGTACTTTTTGCGGATGCGGCTGTTGATGCCATCGGCGGCGATGACCAGGTCGGCCCTGTACTCCCTGGCAATGGCTTCATCGTCGGCGACTTCGGTCTGAAAGACCAGATGAACCCCTAACTCGCGGCAGCGGTCTTGCAGGATGTTCAACAGCCTCTGCCGCCCAATGCCAATGAAGCCGTGGCCCGAGGAGCAAATCGTGCGCCCCTTGAAATGCACTTCGATGTCATCCCAGTGGTGGAAAGCCCGGCTAACCTGGAGGTAGGTGGGGTAGTCGGCTTTTTCCAGGTTGCCCAGGGTCTGGTCGGAGAAGACCACCCCCCAGCCGAAGGTATCGTCCGGGCGGTTGCGCTCGAGCACCGTGACCTGGTGGGCCGGGTTCTGCTTTTTCATCAGCAGGGCGAAATAAAGCCCCGCTGGCCCTCCGCCGATGCAAACTATCCGCATGGCTCAAACCCGTCCACTGCAAAAGGTTGTGGTGGCTTGCAAAAGCGCCTCATACTTCCCGACCCCGGTTACCTCAGCGGTATTTTGTTTAGGTATAAAATATTTAGATTTGATGTAAAAAATTGTATTAGATACCACAATCAACCACCCCGCCCGTAAGCGGGGTGTTTTTTGGGCTGCGGCGGGAATGGGGATGAGTTTACCGCTCGAGCAGTCTTTTGAAGGCCTCGAGGACTGGCTTGTGCTCGAGCTCAGCGGTCGTGCCGGAGACCAGCTCGAGGCTCAGGTTGATGTTGCTGGCCGGTGGCCGGACCAGGGCCACCTGGCGGCCCACCAGGTACACCCCAAAGTAATCGCCGCTGTCCACGGTCTGGTTGCGGTTGATGTCCTTCCAGCCGGCCACTGCATAGGAACCGGCCTCTAGCCCTGGGATGGTGTAGTTGCCGGTGCGGGTATCGGCGCTGAGGGTGACCCCTTTGGAGCGGTTGACATCGAAATCGCTGCCGGTCCAGAAGAGGGCAGCCATGAACGCATCCTTCAGGGTGGGTAGATTGGCGGTTCCCACCGTGAGCACCAGCGCGGCATTCACGGTCTGGCTGCCCGCACTGCCCTGCACCACCATGGGGTACTGGCCGGGCGGCACCGTAGCGGCCACGCTGAGGGCCAGGGTGGCGGTGGCACCGGTGGAGGGGTTAGGGGTGAAGGTGCCGCTCACCCCGGCGGGCGCGCCCTGAAGGCTCAGGGTAACCGCCCCGGTAAACCCTCCTACCCGCTCGATACCCACGACCACCTGGGCCGTACCGCCGGGTGCTACGGTAAGGCTGCTGGGGGTGGTGCTCAGGGTAAAAGAGCCCACAGGTGCCCCGGCCAGAGCCTGCAGGGCGGCATGGGCATCCACCAGTCCAGCCCCGCAGTCGGCGGCGGTGATCCCGGGCGGGGGGGTGGGGCGCCTGGCGTCGGTCTCGCCCTGGCACTGGGTCTGGGTGAGGGGACGGGCGGTGCGCCGCAGGATGTCGAGGGCCTCGGCGCGGGTCAGGCTGGGTCGGGCGCTTTTCATCAGGGCGATCAGGCCGGCCACATGGGGGGCAGCCATCGAGGTGCCGTGGTAAAAGACGTAGTTGAACTGGTTGTTGGGGTCGGACTTAAGCGGGCTCAGCACCCCACCGCCGCTCTGGATGCCGTTCAGGTTAACCGAGACATTCCCACCGGGGGCCATCACATCGATGCGCGTGCCAAAGTTGGAGTAGGGGGCGCGACCGCCCGAAGGGCCGGTTGCGCCGACGGTGATTACACCGCTACAACTGGCTGGAGTAAAGTTGGCTGCGTTCTGAGCGTTGTTCCCTGCCGCTGCCACAATAATGACTCCGGCAGCATTGATGCGGTTGATGACATCCTGGTAGAGCGGGGTCTGGCTACAGGGCCGGGCCCCGCCCAGGCTCATGTTGATGATGGCCGCTTTGTTGGGGTTGGCAGGTGCGCCCTCCACCGGCAGCGCGGCTGCCCACAGCATTCCATCGGTGATGTCCACCAGGGTGCCACCCTGTACGCCCAGCACCCGCACCGGCAGCAGCCGGGCGCCCCAGCTCACCCCGGCTACGCCCAGGTTGTTGTCGCTGCGGGCCAGGATGGTTCCGGCCACGTGGGTGCCGTGGTAGCTGCTCTGGGTAGGTTCTGACAGGTCGCCGGAATCCTCCGGGTTGTTGTCGCGCCCGTTGCCGTCGCGGGCATTGTTGGGGTCGGAGATCATGTCGAAACCGGGCAGGATGCGGTCTGGGTCGAAATCGGGGTGTTGCAAAAGCTGACCGGTGTCAACTACCGCGACCGTGACGGGGTTGGTCTGGCCGCGCTCGGTATCCCAGGCCTGGGGCAGGTTGATGGCGGGATAGTGCCACTGCTGGGGGTAGAGGGGGTCGTTGGGGGTACGGGCGGGGTAGAGCATATAGTTGGGCTGGGCATACTCGATCTCGGGCCGGGCGGAAAGCTCGGCCACCGCGTTCAGAACACCCTGGGCATCGAGCGGCGCCTGGAAAAGCGCGGTGCGCTCGAGCGAAAGACCCCGCACCCGTTGCAGAACCGCTCCGCTCGCTTGCAGCGCCTGCAGGCTTTGCAGGCTGACCCCCGCCTTGAACTTGACGATCACCTGCCCGGGTACAAAGTCGGTATCGGCTGCCGACGCGCCTCCAGTGCCGATGCTAACCGTGCCGGAGATGCTACCCCCGCTGCCGCCCGGCGGCCCGCCGCCAGCCTGCACATTCAGGCGGAAGGTAGCGGTGTTGCTGGCTGCGCCGCTGGTGCCACGCACCACCGCATCGTAGGTGCCGCTGGCGACCCCCCCACCCACCAGCACCGTGAGGAGGCTGGTGTTCGCGGTGCTGCTGACGCTGGGGGGGTCGAAGCTGCCGGTGATGCTGGGCGGCACACCCTCGAGCGCAAGCACCACCTGGTTGGTTGCGCCCGGCGCGAAGGCCACGGTCACGGTAGCGGTGGCAAAACTGCCCACGGTCGCGGTCATCCCCGGTACGGACAGGCTGAAATTGGGGGTGCCGCCGCCGCCGCAGGCGCTCACGAGAAACACAAACCACAAGGCTGCCCATCGGTACATAGCACCCTCCTGCTACTGCTGGTTGTAGGTGGAGGGAACGGTGAACTGGGTGGGGGAATTGGGCCGGGTAACGGTAAAGGTAAAGCGGTACTGGCCGCTAATTTTGAGGTAGCAGGTGTTCGGCGGCTGCAAGGCCAGCCGCTCGCTGGGGATGACCAGGGCGCCCCCCAGGTTGACATCGAAGTTACCAAAGGAAGGCCCGATGGCGTGGGTAATGTTGACGCTGAGGAGCTGCATGTTTTCGCTGGGGGCGGCCAGGAACTGCAAACAGGGCCTGATCTGGCCGCCAAAGTTGCCGTTGGTCTCGAGGGCGAAGATGCTGATGGTGGGGGTAGCGGGTGGGGGTGGGGGAGGGGCGGTGTTGCTGCTACCGCAGGCGCTGAGCACCCCCAGGACCAGCCATAGACCGGTGTGTTTGAGCCATGTGTTCATACTGCCTCCTTTGAGCTACTGCTTATGAGTCAGAAAAAGATGTTGGCGCCCACCCTGAGCCCGATGGTGGTGCCGCTGATGGGCATCGAGACCGCCGAGCCCCCGGCCGTCCCGGTGACCGAGCCGGTAGCGAAACCTGGCCGGGCCTCGGCGAAGAGGGCAAACTGGCGGTTGAGCAGATACTCCACCCCCAGCACCCCGTTGCCCTCAAATACGATTCCCGAGACCGAGGCCCCCTGCACCAACCCGCTCAGGAAGCCCAGGCCAACCCCTGCGCCGATGTAAGGGTTGATGGGGGAGTTGGGCGTGGCGACCAGGTACAGGCCATCCGCCCCGAATCCAAAGCCGGTCAGACCCCCTCCCGAACTAAAGGAAAGCACGCCCCTGGCCCCAAAGGCCGGGGTGAAGGTGGCCCCGAACTGCACCCCAAAGGTGGCGGTGCTGTCGTTGAGGGCGAAGGCAAAGGTTCCCCCCAGGTAGGCGCGCTGGGCCAGACCTTGACCCCAAAGACCGAGGACAATCAGAACCAGGGACAGCAGGATTTTTCTCATAGTATTTGCTCCTTATGGGCTCTAGAAGCACAAAATTTAGCGGGTGTCGGGTGGTTTTGGCCGGAACTGCTCCATCCAGTGCAGGGCGGCCTCGAGGCTATCGGTCTGGGCCTCCGCGCCGCTTTGCACATGGCGCACCTGGTAGCGTTGGCTGCCACCGGGAAGCAGCCAGCAGCGAACCAAGAAAGTGGTACGCTGCTTGGGCAGGCGTTTGGATTTGTGCATACAACGCTCCTCAGCAGCCTCATGGGGCCATAATTCCGCAGGGCCCTTACCGGTCACTTACTGGCGCTTACTGCCTTGCTAAGATGAAACAAGATGTCCGCGCAACCGCGCCTGCGCATTGGTTTACTGGGCCAGTTTCGCTTGAGCCTGGACGACCAGGTCTTGCCCATCCTGGCCCAGCGTAGGAAGGCCAGCGACATCATCAAGCTGCTGGCCCTGCAGCCCAAGCAGCGCCTCCACCGCGAACAGGTGGTGGACGCCCTGTGGCCCGATCTGGACCAAAAGGCGGGCATGAACAACCTTCACCAGAACCTCTACCACGCCCGCCGCATGCTCGAGCCGGGGCTTTCAAGAGGAGCCAGACCGCGCTTTCTGACCTTCGAACACGAGACCCTGGTGCTATATGCCAGCGGCCCGCTCGAGGTGGATTACTTTGCGTTCCTGCGCGGGGTAAGCCAGGCCCGCAGGCAGGGCGATGCGGCCCTCTACGAGGCTGCGGTGGCGCTGTACCAGGGCGATTTGTTGCCCGAAGACATCTACGAGGACTGGACGGAGCCCCAGCGCGACGAGGCCCGTTCGCTGTACCTGGCTGCCCTGCTTGAGCTGGCCCGGCTTTTGGAGCAGCAGGACGAACTGCTCCGGGCGGGGCGTTACCTCGAGCAAGCCATTGCCAAAGAGCCGACCGCCGAAGCGGCCCACCTGGCCCTGATGCAGATCTACGCCCGCACCGGGCGACAGATGGAGGCCATTCGACAGTTTCAAACCCTGCGCGAAGCCCTGGTACACGAACTGGGCGAGGAGCCCGACGAGGGCACCCGGGCGGTCTACGAGCAGATTCTGCAGCAGTTGCCTAACCTAAAAGAACGCGCGCTGTCCGCCGAGCCCAGACCCGCCCGGCCAGGATGGGTGCCGGCAGCTTTGTCGCCCCTGGTGGGCCGCGAAAGAGAGCTGGAAGAGACCCTGCAGCTATTGTCCGGTACCCGCTGCCTGACCCTAACGGGGGCTGCCGGTTCAGGAAAAACCCGCCTGGCACAGGAACTGGCCTCGAGGTTGCAGGGGCAGTACGAAGGGGGGGTCTGGTGGGTGGAGCTGGTAGCCCTGAGCAACGCTCAGATGATACTGCCGGCCATCGCCCAGACCCTGGGGGTGCACGGCACTTCTGAGCCCCTAAAGAGCGTCCTCGAGCGGTTGCAGGGTAGCAAAGCCTTGCTGGTGCTGGACAACTGCGAACACCTGATCGAAGGCTGTGCCGAGACGGCCATTCAATTGCTCAAATCGCTTCCAGGGCTGCAACTGCTGGCAACCAGCCGGGAGTCGCTGGGGATTGAGGGAGAGATGGCCTGGGTAGTAGCACCGCTGCAGGTGCCCGCTCCCGAAGCCGACGGCTACCCGGAGGCGCTGGAACGCTGCGAGTCGGTGCGATTTCTGCTGGGGCGGATTCGGCAGCGCCAGCCTCACTTTCAGCTCGACGGGCACAACGCGGATTACCTGGCGCAAATCTGCCGCCGACTGGAGGGACTGCCGCTGGCCCTGGAACTGGTGGCGACCTGGGTTGGGACGCTCTCGCTGGAGCAGATTGTCGCGCGCCTGGACAACAGCCTGCGCCTGCTGACCCGGGGCCACCGGGGTGTAGAGCGGCACCACCAGACCCTGGAGGCAGCCTTGGAGTGGAGTTATGCCCTGCTGGGCGAGCCGGAGAAAAACCTGTTTGTGCGGCTTTCGGTGTTTGTGGGGGGCTGGAGGCTCGAGGCTGCTGAAATGTTGTGCGCCGACCAGGGTATGGGGGCGGGTGAACTGGCAGAATGGCATGCCAGGCTGGTGCGCACCTCGATGGTCATGCGGTTTGAGGAGGGTTCCCAGCCGCGTTTTCGCATGTTGGAGCCGGTTCGACAGTTCGCCCAGGCCCGGCTTGAGGCCCTGGGTCTGGCCGAGGCAACCCAAAAACGTTTGCTGGAATGCTATCTGGCCGAGGCTACCCGCATTGCCCCCAAGCTAACCGGGGCGGAACAGGCCCAATGGTACAGCCACCTCTCCAGAGAGTACGAAAACATCCGGGCGGTTTTGCAGTGGGGCCAGTCCTGCCAGCTTGAGCTGGGTTTACAGCTCGCAGCGCGGCTGTGGCGCTTCTGGCAGGTCAAGGGTCACGCCCAGGAGATGCGGGCCTGGTTCGAGGAGGCCCTGCCCCAGGCCAGGCAAGTTCCTCCGGCTGTGTTGGCCGAAGCCTACAACGCAGCAGGAATCATGGCCCGCACCTGCGGCCTCTACGACCGCTCCTTCGAGTACCTGACGCAGGCGCTGGCCCTGCGCCGTGCGCTGGCAGATCGGCGGGGGGAGGCCATTGCGCTCAACAACCTGGCCGTGAGTGCCCGCGACCAGGCCGATTACCCCAAGGTCGAACACTACGGCCGTCAGAGCCTGGCCATCGCCCGCGAGATCGGCGACCGGAACCTCGAGGCCCTGGGCTTGATGAACCTGGGGGTTGCGCTGCGCGGACAGGCCCAGGATGAAGCAGCTCGCGAGCATTTTCGGCAAAGTCTGGCAATTTTTAGCGAGTTGGGCGAAAAGCGGTCGGTGGCTGCCCTATACAACTATCTGGGCGGACTGGCCCAGGATCAGGGCCGCTGGCAGGAAGCCCAGCAGCTCTACCAGCAGAGCCTCGAGCTCAACCAGGAGTTGGGCGATTTCTGGGGGCTGGGCATCTCCACCCACAACCTGGCTGCCCTTCGATACGAGCAGCAAGAGTACGCCCAGGCCTGGGAAGCGTTGCAACAGAGCCTGGCCTACTACCGCCGGGCGGGGGTGCGGCACGGTCTGAACGAATGCTTCGAAACTTTTGCCAGGCTGGCCCATAAGCGGGGCGAGCTCGAGCAGGCGGCCTGGGCTTTGGGGGTTTTGGAATACCTCGAGGACGCCATGGGTGTGGTGGTGTCCTCCCAACGCCGGGACCTGCGCGAGCGGTTGGCGGAAGAACTCCGTCTGGCCATGGGCCAGGCGGCGTATATGCAAGCACGCCAGCGAGGCCGCAGGAACACACTGGAAGATGCCTACCAGCACATCCTGGGTCGGACGCCCCAGGTTTGACAAGAAATGTCCGTGATTCGTTCTTCTTGCCGGGGCCCCCACCTGAAGCACTGGCGGGAGCAACCCGCAAATCTGGAAGGTTGTGACCTGCTCTAAACAGAATGCTTCAGGTGGGGTTCCTATGACCTATCGCGGTAGCTGCCGCCAGACCTTCTCCGGGGTGAGGGGCATATCCAGATGGGCGATGCCCAGTGCGTCCAGCACCGCATTGACCACCGCCGGAGTGGCCGCAATGGCCCCCGCCTCGCCCACGCCCTTCACGCCCAGGGGGTTGGTGGGGGAGGGGGTCTGGTGGTGGTGTGGCTCGATGGGGGGAATCTGGTCGGCTTTGGGCAGGGCATATTCCAGGTAGCTGGCGGTGCGGTTCTGTCCTTCCTGGTCGTAGACGATGCCCTCGAGCAAAGCCTGCCCGATGCCCTGGGCGATGCCGCCGTGCTGCTGACCCTCAAAAAGCAGCGGGTTGACCACCACCCCGCAGTCGTCCACCGCGATGTAGCGGAGGATTCTGACCTGGCCGGTCTCGGGGTCTACCTCGACCATGGCCAGGTGGGCCCCAAAGGGATAGTTGGCCTCTCTAAGGGAGAAGCTGGCGTGGCCCTCGAGCCCCGGCTCCAGACCCGCGGGCAGTTTGCGGGGGTTGAAGGCAGCAGCAAGAATCTGCTCAAGTCCAACCGCTTTGTCGGTGCCGCGCACCCCCCAGCCCTGCTCGAGCAGCTCGATGTCTTCGGGGGCCGCCTCGAGCAGGTGGGCCGCGATGCGAACCATTTTGTCGCGCACCAGCTCAGCGGCCTTCAGCACCGCCGAGCCCCCCACCGAGAGGGTGCGGCTGCCCGCCGTGCCCATGCCATAGGGAATAGCCAGGGTATCGCCCTGCACCACGCGAATGCGCTCGGGCCAAAGGCCCAGCCGCTCGGCCACAATCTGCACAAAGGCGTTCTGGGTGCCCTGGCCGTGGGGTGAGGTGCCGGTGAACACCACTGCGCTGCCATCGGGATTAACCCGCACCCCGCCGGTGTCCCAGCCATAGCCGGTAATCTCGACGTAGCTGCAAAGCCCCAGTCCCACCAGGCGGCCCTGGCTTCGGGCCTGGGCCTGTTCTGCGCGAAGCTGCTGGTAGTTGCTCACCTCGAGCAGCTTGTCCAGCACCTCGAGGTAGGCCCCGGAGTCGTATTTGGCCCCGGTACGGGTTTTGTAGGGGAAGGGGCCAGCAATAAAGTTCTTGCGGCGAATCTCGGCGGGGTCGAGCCCCAGCTCGCGCGCGCCCATGTCCATCAGGCGCTCGAGGTAATAGGTGGCCTCGGGCCGCCCGGCCCCCCGGTAGGCTCCGGTGGGGGTGGCGTTGGTGTAGACGGCCTGGAGCTCGAGCTCCAGCGCCGGTATTTCGTAGGGGCCCTGGAGCATCAGGATGGTGCCAGGGGCGTTGCCCAGGGTGGTCTCGAGGGCGTAAGCCCCCAGGTCGGCCAGCACCCGCCCGCGCAGGCCCAATATTTTTCCTTCGGCATCGAAAGCCATCTCCAGCTCGGCCACCTGGGCCCGCCCGTGGATGGTGGCATTAAAGCTCTCGCCGCGCCCTTCCACCCAGCGCACGCTCTGGCCCAGGTGTCGGGCCAGGTAGGCCACCAGGATTTCCTCGGGGTAGACGTTAATCTTGGCCCCAAAGGCCCCGCCCACATCGGGGGTGATGACCCGCACCTGATTCTCGGCCAGGCCCAGCCTTTCGGCTACGGCACTGCGCAGGTCGTGGGGCATCTGGGTACTCGACCAGAGCGTAAGCGCCTCGCGGATGCCGTCCCAACTCGCCAGCACGCCCCTGGGCTCCATCGCGCTGGGGGCCACCCGCTGCTGTACCAGCCGCCCGCGTACCACCTTGTGAGCTTGGGCAAAAGCCGGGGCCACCTCACCCGCGACGGTTTTGCGCGTGAGGGCGATGTTGCTTTGTAGGTGAGGGTGAATGGCGGGGGCCGAGAGGGCCTGCTGCGGCTCGGGGTAGGCCGGGAGGGGTTCGTAATCCACAAACACCTGCTGGGCTGCATCCTGGGCCAGGGCCTCGGAGGTCGCCAGCACGGCCACCACCGGCTCTCCCACGTACCGCACCCGCTCACGCGCCAGCATCGGATGCAAAACGCCTTGGGCATCGCGCGGCAGCGAGGCCGGGGCAAAGAGCTCGGGAAGGTCGCTTGCGGTATACACCCCGACCACTCCCGGTAGTTTTGTGGCTTCGGAGGCATCTACCGAGACCAGCCGGGCATGGGCATAGGGGCTTCGCACCAGGGCCAGGTGCAGCAGATGCTCGGACTTCAGGTCGGCCAGGTACTGCCCCTGGCCCCGCACCAGCTTGCCGTCCTCCAGGCGCTTCATGGGTTGACCAATGTAGCGGTTCGACATGAGGTTATGTTACCCACAAATCCCAGAAGAATGTGGATTGGGGGCGTATGCTGGGGGCGTTATGCCCACCCATGTCTTCGAGCCGACTTATTACCACCACACCTTCGGCACTCACCCGCCAGTACTATATATCGCGCCGGGCGATACGGTACGAACCACCTGCGTGGATGCGGCGGGTCAGGATCGGACCCTGCAGCAGGTAACCCCCAGGGGCAACCCCATGACCGGGCCTTTTTACGTCGAAGGGGCTATGCCGGGCGATACCCTGGTGGTGCGGCTGGAACAGCTCAGGCCAAACCGTAACCAAGCCTGGTCGGGGGCAGTCCTGGCCGCCAATGTGGTCGACCCCGAGGATGTGCCTGTGCTGGCCCAGGCCCGGGGTTCCGGGCGCTGGCTGGACTGGGAGGTGGATCTTGCGAGCAATACCGCACGGCTGCGTTCGACGGTGAGGGGCCTGGAGGGCCTCGAGCTCCCGCTGGAGCCCATGCTGGGCTGTTTTGGAGTGGCGCCCAGCCGGGGCGAGGCCATCTCCACCGCCACTTCTGGGCCGCACGGTGGCAACATGGACTACCGGGGGTTCAAAGAGGGAGTCACGGCTTATTTTCCTGTGCAGGTGGAAGGGGCCCTGTTTTTCCTTGGCGACGGACACGCCTTACAGGGGGACGGCGAAATTGCCGGAACCGGCCTCGAGATTTCCATGGACGTGCAGTTTTCGGTAGACCTCATCAAAGGCCAGCATATCCGCTGGCCCAGGGGAGAGGACAGGGAGTACATCTTCACCGTGGGCAACGCCCGACCCCTCGACCAGTGCGTGCAGCACGCTACCAGTGAGATGCTGCGCTGGCTCACCACCCAGTACGGGCTGGATATTCAGGGGGCCTCGCAACTGCTGGGCCAGTGCGTGCGCTACGATCTGGGCAACGTCTTCGACCCGGCCTACACCATGGTCTGCAAAATGCCTAAAAAGCTGCTACAGCGCTTGCCTACGCGCAGCTAGGGGCTACTTAGGCATGGTGCGCCGCAGCAAGTCCTGGATAATCTGGGCGATTTGAATACCCTCAAACTGGGCCTCTTCGGTTAGGAGCAGCCGGTGGGAGAGGGCCGGCATGGCCGCACTGCGCAGGTCTTCCCAGTCGAGGTGGGCGCGGCCCTCGAGGTAGGCCAGGGCTTTTGCCAGAGCCAGCCAGGCCTTGGCCCCACGGGGTGAGAGCCCCATGCGCAGGTGCTTCTCTTCGCCCGCTAGCTGCGCGGTGTTGGCAATGGCCTCGAGGGCGGGCTGGCTGACCACAACCTGCTGCGCTTCGGCGCGGGCTCCCAGCAGGTCCAGTCCTTCCACCGGCTGGGGCACCGCAGGTTCTTCTGAAAGAATCCGGATCCAGGTGGTTCTGGGCGGGGCCTGTACGGTAATCTTGGCCATAAAGCGGTCGAGCTGGGCCTCGGGCAGGGGGTAGGTGCCCTCGAGCTCCAGCGGGTTCTGCGTGGCCAGCACGATGAAGGGCTCGGGCAGGGCATAACGGGTTCCGCTCACCGTCACGCCCCGCTCCTGCATGGCTTCCAGCAGGGCCGACTGGGTCTTGGGGGTGGCCCGGTTGATCTCGTCGGCCAGTACCACCTGGGCGAATATGGGCCCCCGACGAAAAACAAACCTTCCGTTCTCCAGGATCTCGGTTCCGGTCACATCGGCGGGCAGCAGGTCGGGCGTGAACTGAATGCGGCGGTAGGAAAGGCCACTGGCTTCGGCAAAGGCCCTGGCCAGGAGGGTTTTCCCCAGCCCCGGTAGCCCTTCCAGAAGCGCGTGTCCGCCCGCTACGGCGGTAGCCAGCAGCTCGCGGATGACCTGCTCCTGCCCGAACAGAACCTGAGAAAGCGCAGTTTGTAAGACCGAAAGTTGAACTCGAGCCTCGCTCACAGGCTCATACTACCCGCCACGCATCACAGATCGACAGGTTCTAACCCGCATTTGGGAATATAACTTGACCCCTGGGGCCTTGCCGGTCAGAATCGGGTTGTGTGGATTCTGGGCATCGATACCTCCTGCGACGATACCGGTGTGGGCCTGGTGCGCGATGGGAGTGTGGTGGTCAACCTGGTGGCCTCACAAACCCTGCTACACCAGCGCTACGGGGGGGTGGTGCCCGAGCTGGCTTCGCGCGAACACACCCAGGTCATCGATGGTCTGGTACAGCAGGCCCTGACCCAGGCGGGCATCGGGGTATGCGACCTCGAGCTGATTGCCGCGACCCGGGGGCCCGGCTTAATCGGGGCTTTGCTGGTGGGCTACACCTACGGCAAGGGGCTGGCCTTTGCCCTGGGAAAGCCTTTTGTGGCGGTGCACCACCTCGAGGGCCACATCTACGCCGCGCTGGCCCAACACCCCGAGGTTGAACCGCCTTTTCTGGCCCTGGTTGCCTCGGGGGGCCACACCCACCTATTTGAGGTTAGAAGCTGGGGTGAATACAAACTGATTGGTGCAACCCTCGACGATGCGGCAGGGGAGGCTTTCGACAAGTCGGCCCGGCTCTTAGGGCTGGGCTATCCGGGGGGGCCGGAAATCGAAAAACTTGCCCGACAGGGCGATGCCAGCAAGGTTCCACTCGCAGTACCGCTCCAGGGTCAGGAAGGTTTTGCTTTCAGCTTCTCTGGGTTAAAAACGGCCGTGGCCAGGGCTTTGGAAAAAGGCTATGCCCCGGCTGACATTGCCGCTAAGTTCCAGCAGGTTGTGGTCGAGCACATTGTTCAGGTCGTGACCAGGGCGGCCCAGCATACGGGCCTCACCACCTTGTTGGTAACCGGAGGGGTGGCGCAGAATGCCACGCTCAGGGCCCGCTTGCAGGCGGCAGGCCTTAGGTTGCTTTTTCCCCCTAAGGGCCTTGCCACCGATAACGGCGCCATGATTGCCCTGGCGGCCTGGCGTACCCGCTCGTGCATCCCACAAAGCCAGCTAAGCCTTCCGGCTGCGGCCTACCTGCCCCTGAGCGCATCCAACCCTACCTAAGACGCTTTGGCTCACTTACGTAAAGCCACCAGCTCGGTCACGGTTTCGCCGTCGCGGGTTTTCTGGATGTTCTTGACCAGGCCCACATTCTCGGCGTACCAGCTTGTGCCCTGGCTTTCGAAGTTAAGCGGTAGGCTCAGCGGTCCGGCGCTGGCCCGCATCCGGGTTACAAAGGTGGTTTGTAGCTTGTAGGCCATAAAGCGGCCTGCGGGGGTGGTGATGGTTTCCTGGGCCACCACCCGGTAGGTGGTCTCGAGGGTACCGCTAACCTGGAAGCGCAAAGGGCCCTGCTGCCCATTACCCCGTATCTCCAGCACCAGCTTCCAGCTGCTGCCAATGCCCCAGCGGTCGTAGTCAGGGATGGCTACGCCAGTTACCTTTACTACGTCCAGGTCGTAGCTGATGGGCTGTGCTCCGGCTTCTACACGTCCGCCGCCCTGGGTGCCAAAGTCTGCCGGAGCGATGCCTTCTAGGGTACAGCGGTAGGTGGTTTCTTCCTTTCCGCTTGGGCCTTGGCGCACCTGGACAAAACTGCTGTCGGTGATGCTGGTTTTGCGGATCGAATAGGTGCTCGAGCGTTCGCCCGTTACCCGGTACTGCCATTCCCAGCCAGGGCGGGTGGGGGAGAAAGGCTGGTCGCAAAGCTGGGCCAGGGCAGAGCTACCCAGCAGCAGGGCCAACACCAGGGTGCGCATGGCTCTAGTTTATGCCTACTGCCGTGTGCCAGGCCAGGCTTTTCCTTTTTTTGCCCAATAGCCCGCTTTGGCTGGTTTCTTCCTGACAACAAAACGCCAGATGTTTGGATGCTTCCGGCTGGGGCGCAGGTAGGAGGGTGCGAGCTATTCTCATCCAGACGGGGTACAATCGCAGTTGGTTATGTTGGCCTGGATTAATAAGCTTTTAGATAACAACGAACGCAAGGTGGCCCGCTACTGGAAAGAAGTAGTAGCCCCGGTAAATGCCCTCGAGGACGAAGTTTCACGCATTGATAACCTGGCTGCAGAGTACGCCAAGCTGCGTGAAGCCTATCAAAACGGCAGCAGCCTGGACGAACTGCTCCCCAGGGCATTTGCGCTCACCCGCGAGGCCTCCAAGCGCTTCCTGGGCCTGCGCCACTACGACGTGCAGCTCATCGGGGGCGCGGTTTTGCACGAGGGCAAGATTGCCGAGATGAAAACCGGCGAGGGCAAAACCCTGGTGGCTACTCTGGCCGTTGCGCTCAATGCCATTGCCGGCAAAGGGGTACACCTGGTTACAGTCAACGACTACCTGGCCCGGCGCGACGCCGAGTGGATGAGTCCCATCTACAAGGGGCTGGGCCTGACGGTAGGGGTGGTGCAGAACCACTCCAGCCCCGATGAACGCCGCCAGGCCTACCAGTGCGACGTGACCTACGTCACCAACAGCGAGCTTGGCTTCGACTACCTGCGCGACAACATGGCGGTCGCGCCCGAACAACTGGTGCTGCGCCACGACACCCCGCTGCACTACGCCATCATCGACGAGGTGGACTCAATTCTGATTGACGAGGCCCGTACCCCCCTGATCATCAGCGGCCCCGCCGAAAAAGCCACCGATATGTACTACCGCATGGCCGAGATTGCCAAGAAGCTCGAGCGCGGGGAAAAACCTCCAGTGGGTACCAAAGGCGAGCCCACCGGCGACTACACCATCGAAGAGAAGCAGAAAGCGGTGCACCTGACGCTTCAAGGCATTGCCAAAGCCGAGAAGATGCTGGGAGTCGAAGGCCTGTTCAACACCGAGAACATGGAACTGGCCCATATGCTGACCCAGGCCATCCGGGCAAAGGAGCTCTACTTCAAAGACCGCGAGTATATCGTGCAGGACGGTCAGGTCATCATCGTAGACGAGTTCACGGGCCGCCTGCAGCCGGGCCGCCGGTTTGGTGAAGGGCTGCACCAGGCCATCGAGGCCAAGGAAGGGGTCAAAATCGAGCGCGAAAACCAGACCCTGGCCACCGTCACCTACCAGAACTTCTTCCGCCTCTTCGAGAAAACCGCGGGCATGACCGGTACGGCCAAGACCGAAGAGAAGGAGTTCCAGGAAATCTACGCCATGGATGTGGTGAGCATTCCCACCAACCGCCCGGTTATCCGCCAGGATGCCCCCGACGTGGTTTATCGCTCGGAGAAGGGTAAGTTCTTTGCGGTGGTGGAGGAAATAGCCGAAAAGTACGAGAAGGGGCAGCCGGTCTTGGTGGGCACCATCTCGGTAGAAAAGTCTGAGCGGCTTTCGGCCATGCTCAAAGACCCCCGCCACTATCTACCCCGCCTGGAGGCCCGCGCCCAGGCCCTGGCCAAGGCCATCGAGAAGCAGAGCGGCCCCGAGTGGGATCGGCTCAAGAAGGCCCTCGAGCGTCCCGGTGCCCTGCGCGACAGCGAGCTCGAGCAATACCAGTCCACCATTCCCCCCAAGGGCAATATCCGGGTGGCCTGGGATTACCTCAAAAAAGCGGTGCATACCCTGGAGCTTATCCGCAAGGGCATTCCCCACCAGGTGCTCAACGCCAAGTACCACGAAAAAGAATCGGAGATCGTGGCCCAGGCCGGTCGCAGCAAGACCATCACCATCTCCACCAACATGGCCGGGCGCGGCACCGACATCAAGCTGGGGGGCAACGCCGAGTACCTGGCCGCCGACCTCTTGCGCAAGGAGGGCCTCGAGCCCCGCGCGGAGTGGCGCGTTGAGCTGTTCATCAAAAAGCTGGTGCAGGGCGACGAGGAGGGGGCCCTTAAGCTGGCTGCTGAAATCGGCATCCGCCAGTCGGTGATTGACGAGATCCGCCGACTGCGCGATACCTGCGCTGCCGACGAGGTGCGGGTCAAGGAGCTGGGCGGCCTGCACATCATCGGTACCGAGCGGCACGAGTCGCGCCGCATTGATAACCAGTTGCGCGGTCGGTCGGGCCGCCAGGGCGACCCCGGTAGCAGCCGCTTCTATGTCTCCTTCGACGACGACCTGATGCGCCTGTTTGCTTCCGAGCGCGTTGTTGCCATGCTCGACCGGATGGGCTTCGACGACTCTGAGCCCATCGAAAACCAAATGGTCACGCGCTCCATCGAGCGGGCCCAGAAGCGCGTAGAAGACCGCAACTTCGACATCCGCAAGCAGCTTTTGCGGCTCGACGAAGTGATGGCCCGCCAGCGCGAGGTGGTGTATGCCCAGCGGCGCAACGTGCTGTTGGGCAGCGACGAGGTGGTGCGCGAGGGGGCTTTGGCCATGATTGAGGACACCGTGGATGCGGTGGCCGCCAACTACCTCAACCCCCAGCAGCACCCCGACGACTGGGACCTCGAGGGCCTGCGCTCAAGCCTTGTCGACTATATCCCGGCGCTTCAAAACTTCGACTTTGAAGGCTTACGCAAGCTCAAGGCCGAGGAGGGGCTGGAGCGCCTGGTAGAAGCTGCCCGTGCGGCCTACGAGGCCCGCGAGGCCGAGCTGAACCGCCAGGGCCCCGGCCTGATGCGGGCGGTAGAGCGCTTTGTAACCCTGCAGGTAGTGGACAACGCCTGGAAGGAGCACCTGCACAGCATGGACGTGCTCAAGCAGGGCATCTTCCTGCGCGGCTACGGCCAGCGCGACCCCTTCCAGGAGTACAAGCTCGAGGGCACACGCTTCTTCAATGAGATGATCGCGAGCATTAAGAGCGAGGTTACCAAGTTCCTTTTCCGCTTGCAGGTTGAGGTGAACCAGCAGCCCACCCCGGCTTCCAGGGCCGAGGGGGTCGAGTACAGCGGCTCTGGGGAGGCGACTTCGCCACAGGCCAGCCGCGACCCCTTTACAGTACGCCGCCAGCAAAAAGCCGCCTCGGCCTACTCCGGTTTGAGCCGTGCGGAGCGCCGCCGGCTCGAGCGGGAAGAAAAAAAGAAAAGCAAGGGATAACCCAGGATGCCCACCGCAAGCTGGCTGAAGGGGCTTCAGGCTTACCGCTGCGCTCTGAAAAAGACAAACGCGGCCTGGTTTCGGGCGTACACTGAGGTGTAATGCTGACCCGACGGCGTTTCCTGACCCTGCTGGGCTGGGCAGGCCTGGGCCTGACTGGCACTGGGGGGCTTGCGTTCAGCGCTTCCTACCAATTTGAAGTTAGTCGCCATCGGCGGGTGTTGTCAGGGTTGGAACGGCCCCTGCGGGTTGTTCAGCTAAGCGACCTGCATTATGGCCCCTGGATGCATGCGGCCTCGGTGCGGGCCTGGGTGCAGGCGGCCAATGCCCTGAACCCCGATCTGATCGTCATCACTGGCGACCTGATCGATTCTGGGCTGCGCCTGGACAGGCTCAAGGGACTTTACCGGGCCATCACCCCCGATTTCGAGCAGTTGTCGGCTGCGCTCGGGATGCTGCGGGCACCCCTGGGGGTGTACGCCATCTGGGGCAACCACGACAACGGCCAGCCCGCAGTTAAGCGCTACCTGAGCCAGCAGTTGCCCAAACACGGCGTAACCGTGCTGGTCAACCAGGGCTTGTGGGCTCGAGACGACCTTTACCTGAGTGGGGTGGACGATTTCTGGGCCGAGGAGGCCAACCCCAGCGTCTCGCTAAAGGGCTATCGAAAGGGCAAGGCCAGCCTGGCCCTGGTCCATAACCCCGATTTTTGGGAGTACTACCAGGGTCTGCCGGTAGACCTGGTTTTGAGTGGCCATACCCACGGCGGTCAGGTCTACCTGCCGGGCATTGGGGCCCCCTGGACGCCATCGAAATATAAACAGCGCTATCTGGCGGGCTGGTATGAGAAAGGCCCTGGTCCTGGACGTGCTCCGGTCTGGGGTTATGTTTCGCGGGGGCTGGGTACCTCGGTACTGCCGCTGCGGCTAAACGCCCCTGCCGAGCTGGCGCTGTTTGAATTCACACCAGAAGCCTGAAGCCTTTTTTTGCCTGAAGGCCCAGTCCAGGCGCTAGCGAGCAAAGCTGGCTTGGTGTTCACACCCCTGCTGGCAAAAAGCAAATCGAGCAGAGGTTTTATCAGTTAGGATATCGGGGTGATCTTCGGCTATAACTTCATAGTTCAGCAGTGCCGGCGGCCCTTGCGGGGTTTATCGGCCCCTTTACGGGTGGCCCATCTTTCCGACCTGCATATTGGTTTCTTTATACGCCAGGGCTCGGTGAGGCGCTGGGTGGATGCCACCTTGGCCGCGGGCCCCGATCTGATTGTGATTACGGGCGACCTTACCGACGCGGACCTCGAGCACCAGGTGCTGCCGACTTTGTCCGAACTCGAGCGGCTCAAAGCCCCTTTGGGTACCTGGGCGGTCTGGGGCAACCACGACTACCGCTTTAGTGGCTACCAAGCCAGATACCCTAGGCAAAGCGGGCTACCCAGAAGGCCAAAGGCGAACCCTCCGCGGGTGCCCATGCTGCCCCCGGTGGAACTGGAAAAGCGCCTGCAAGAGCTGGGAATCGGCTTTTTGCACAATGCTGGCGTTCAGTTGCGGGACGACTTATTTCTGGCTGGCGTCGAGGATCTGTGGCACGGCGAGCCCAATGTAGAGCAAGCCTTGGCCCATTACACCAGCCCCTCAGCCTGCCTGCTCATCTGCCACAACCCCGACTACCTCTACCAGGTACCCCGGTCGGTTGACCTGGCCCTGTGTGGCCACACCCACGGGGGGCAGGTTGTGCTGCCGTGGTACGGCCCTGTTTTTACTTCCTCGCTCTACGGGCAAAAGTTTGCGGGCGGCTGGGTAGACGACCCTGTCCCGGCCTTTATCTCGCGGGGCCTGGGCCTTTCCACTGCACCCATTCGGGTGGCCTGCCCGGCCGAGCTGGTGATTCACCACTTTACCCCGCCTGCATAATGGGTGCAGGGGGGATAAGCATGTGGTGGCTCATCGCGCTGCTGAACCTGGGTGTCTGGCTGCTAACCGCAGCTCTCTACACCAGTCTGCCCGAGCAGATTCCTGGTCATTTTGGTCTTTATGCTCGGCCTACCCGCTGGGACAGTCGGGAGACCATCTGGCTACTGCCCCTTATCGCAACGCTGATGGCCCTTGGCCTGTACGGACTTAACCGAACGATTCTGAAGTATCCAGGCCTGATAAACCTGCCCAACAAAGACGAGTTTATGCGCTTGCCACCGAGTTCTATGCGGTGGGTGGTACAGCGCCTGAGCCTCCACCTGACAGGACTGATGGCTACCTTGCAGCTATTGCTTGGCTTCCTGGTGTGGGGTACTGCACAGGTTGCCAGCGGGATTTCAAGCCATCTTTCAGGGGCGATCTGGTTGTTTCCTCTGGCTGTGGCAGTGCAGGTGGGGTGGCTGGTGTTTGATTTGCAACACAGTGTGGCGTGCGAACATCAGCGCACCTTATAGCCGATGCCCCCCAGAATCTGGCGGGCCTGCTCGCGCTCCTCGGGGGTGGCAAAGCCCATGCGGATGGCCCCACCCTCGTCCCGGATGGCCAGCACCTCGAAGTTTTTGATGTTGACCCCGGCGTTGCCCAGGGCGGTGGAAACTGCGGCAATTTGCCCGGGTTTGTCGGGAACCTGCACCACCAGTTCGTTCATCACCGGCAGCAGGCTGCGTTTGACGATGGGCAGGGAATCGCGGGTGCGTTTGGCTTCCTGGGCCACCTCGAGCAGATTTTCGGGGCGCTCGAGCAGGTTTTCCAGCTCCAGCAGGATGGCCCGCAGGTCTTCGATGGCTTCGCGCAAGGCTTGTTTGTTGGCCACCACCATATCGCGGCTCATGCGGGGCGAACCCGAGGCCACACGGGTCAGGTCGCGAAAGCCCCCAGCGGCCAGGAACATCAGCAAGTCTTGATGGGGGTCTTGGGCCACCAGCTGGTTGAGCCCTACCGCCAGCAAATAGGGCAGGTGCGAGATGCGGGCTACCAGCCGGTCGTGTAGTTCGGGGGCGATCTCGAGGGGATAGGCCCCCAGGTTTTGCACCAGGGTGCGGATGGTAACGAGCGCCTCAGGAGCCGTGCTGGGGGCAGGGGTGATGACCCAGACGGCATTTTGCAACAAGCCTGCATGGGCCGCTTCTACCCCGGCTTTTTCGCTACCGGCCATGGGGTGCGAGCCCACAAAGTTGGGCAAAATGCCGGTCAGGGCCTGTACGACGGGCTGCTTAACGCTGCCCACATCGGTCCAGACGGTATGAGGGCTAGAAAACTGCGCCAGCTTCTGACCTTCGCTGACTAGCACCCCCACCGGGGCGGCCAGTACACCCAGGTCGAGGTCGGCTACCCAGCTTCCCGGCGAAGCGTGCACCCTGTCCACGACCTGAAGGGCCAGGGCATCCTCGAGGGCCCCAGGGTCGGGGTCGTAGGCGTGAATCTCCTCGGCCAGGAAGCGCTCGCGCAAACCCAGAGCTACACTGCCGCCCAGCAGGCCAATGCCAAAAATGCCAACTTTGCCAAACAAAGGCTTCATCATAGGGAAAGTCTGGGGTCTTGGGCCCGAAAGTAGAAGACCGTCCAAAGGGATGGATGCCGATGTGCTGAGGGGTACCGGCTTAGACGGGTTTTAGCTCCTGGGTCAGCCTCTTTCCCAGTGCGGGCAGAAGGGCCTTAACCCTGCTCATCATATCGGCAAACTGGGCTTCGTTGAGCTGCTGGGCTGCGTCGGACTGGGCTTTTTCGGGGTCGGGGTGGGTTTCCACAATCAACCCATCGGCCCCCGCAGCCAGGCCAGCCAGCGCCAGGGGGGTCACCCAGTCGCGCTTACCGGCGGCGTGCGAGGGGTCTATCCAGACCGGAAGGTGGGTCAGGCTTTTGAGTACCGGCACTGCGGAGATGTCCAGGGTGAAGCGGGTGGTTTTCTCGAAGGTGCGGATGCCGCGCTCTACCAGAATCACCCGCATGTTGCCCTGGGCCAGCACATACTCGGCCGACATCAAAAACTCCTCTAGGGTCATGCTCATGCCCCGTTTGAGCAATACCGCCCGGCCCGACTGCCCCGCGGCTTGCAGCAGAGCAAAGTTTTGTGCGTTCCGTGCGCCAATCTGGAGCACATCGGCATAGGTGGCCACCAGGTCGACCTGCTCCGGCGAGACCACCTCGGTTACGATGGGCAGGCCGGTTTTCCTACGGGCTTCGGCCAGGATTTCCAGCCCTTCCTGGCCCAGGCCCTGGAAGCTATAAGGCGAGGTGCGGGGCTTGAAGGCCCCACCCCGAAGCATCTGGGCGCCGTGTTTTTTGACATAGTGGGCGGCGGTGAGGGTCTGCTCGAGGCCCTCCACCCCGCATGGCCCTGCGGCAATCATCACTTCACCACCCCCGGTGGCCCCGGTGTTCCAGCGCAAGACGGTGGGCTTGGGCGAGACCTCGAGCGAGGCCAGCTTGTAGGGCTTGGAGATGGGAATAACGTCTTGTACAGCAGAAAGCGCACGGAAGTGCTCAATCAGCTCTGGGGTAGGCCCTTTGCCAATAGCCCCGATCAGGGTGGTGTGCTCCCCCTCGGACACGTGGGGCCGGTAACCCACCCGGCGTACTTCCGCCACCACCGACTCGATCTCTTGAGGCCCCGAACCATGTTTCATAATTATCAGCATCGCCTGCCCTCCTTGCGCAAAAAAACTTCCGGGGAGCTTTAGTCCCCGGAAGCAGCAGCGCTATAGACGACTACGCAGGCCTCACGGGGCGTACAGGCCAATAAAAATACCCAAAAAAGCGGGCATTCTGGCTTGCGGAACCCCTCGAGGTCTGCATATGTCCGTGAGCATAGCGGGCTGTCCTTGTGTTTGTCAACTTCCGCGTATGGGGGTGATGGCCAGCGTGCAGCGCGAGATGCAGACTAAGCGCCCCTGCTCATCGCGAATTTCAATGCTCCAGACGGCAGTGGTGCGGCCCGTGTGGAGCGGGGTTGCGCTGGCCGTTACCTTGCCGGACTGCACGGAGCGCAGGTGGTTGGCATTGATCTCCAGTCCAAAGCTGGTATAGCCTTCAGGTGCCGCCAGGTATGCGCCGATGCTAGCTACGGTTTCGGCTAGCGCCACCGAAGCGCCCCCGTGCAGGTAGCCAAAAGGCTGGTGCAGCTTGGGGGTAACTTCCATCTCGGCCACCACTTTTTGCGGGGAGGCCTCCAGAATGTGGATGCCTAGGGTTTTGACCAGTGAATCGCGCTCGAGGTGTGTGGGGTCGGTCTTGCTCATGAGCAATAGCCTACCGCACCTTCTCAAAAAGAAAAAAACCTGTTACAATATGCATTTGCCTGGGGGCGTTCTGGTTTCGACAGGGGCCTTTGAAGGCAGTACGGCGTGTCGAGGTAGCCCATGGCCTCGTAAAAATGGGCAAAGCCATAACTGGCAACGTTCGTAGCAACAGCTACGCTCTCGCTGCTTAAGTCAGCGACGTTCTTCAGAAGCCCAGCCGATGGCGTACTGAACGAACGACCTAAAGTCGGCTAGCTTGCGGCAAGGCTCCGTAGCCAAAAGCGAAACCTCTTCGGAGCTTGGTTCAGGCCCGCTGTTGGTGGCGACAGCCTGGACGACAACTAAACACCAACTACACACGTAGAAGTCTGCTGGATGGGTCTTTGGACGGGAGTTCGAACCTCCCCGCCTCCACCAAGCGCCACTCATGCAATCGCATGAGTGGTTTTTTATGAACCCTACCTGAGGCTTTTCGTTTTGTGCAGGACAAAAGAACCCTTCAAATACGCTCACTTTGCTTCTTGGCAAAAACAGGCGGCTGGAATCCAGCCAGACTAACTGTGACAAGAAACGTCTTCGATATGTTCTTTTTACGGGGCTCCCGCCTGAAGTACAGGTAGCAACAGCCTGAAAAACGGTGGTACTCCAACAGTCCCTAACGGAACGATTCAGGGGGGGTTATGATACCGGATTCAAAAAGATAATCTTCAAATAAAAAGCGCTAAGAGGCTATCTTTTTGAATCCTAGAGCACACCCCTCGCTGCGCTCGGCGAAGAAAGCGTATCCCTTCGGTCGGGTTAGTTCGACACCGTTCGGTGACGAACTAACCGAATCTGGTATGAGATGCTGTCTTCGCTATTTTTGCCACCGCAGCAAAACGAACAGCGGGTGCCACGCTCTCCGGCAGTTGTCCAGCATGCTGCCATTCCTGTTTTTGCGGTGGAAGCGGCGCACTAGGGGGCACTGGGGGATACCTGGGTTTCCAAACGTCTGTGCAGTACCCGATACTGGAAAAAGTAAAACTCTGCCGCCAACAAGAGTGCGGCCAGCAAGGCCAGCCAGGGAGCCATCTGTACAGTGCGTGTGGGGGGTAGGGGCTGGTCGGGGCTGGGGCGGGGCAGCAGGGTTTCGCTGGGGTCTAGCAGGCCGCTTTTGATCTCGCCCCGGGGTGCGACCAGGTTGTAGAGCAGAACCGGAAAGGCCGGCAGGTTTTGCAGGCGCTCGGCAGGGGGCAGGTACACCCCAGCCTGGTGATACCAGGCCAGAACCTGGCCGGTGGCACTAATGGCCAGAGGCCGCCAGCCAGGGGCCTGGGGGGGAGGGGGAATGGGGAGGCTGTAGCCCACCAGTTCGGCCCCCCGCAAATAGGGGAGGGTACGCTCCACATCGAATACTGTAGCCTGCCCGCTGGCCTGTTCGGCAAAAAAAACCGTGAAGCGGGTAGGCTCGCGCCGGGGGGTACCCACCTCGAAGGCCAGTTCGCCGGGGCTGCCCCGGCTGGTGCCCAGCAAGGCCAGGAGGCGCTCGAGGGCCGGTGAGCGGCCCGAAAGCTCTACCCGCACCAGTCGCCTGGAAAAACGGGCCTGGTTATCCAGGGCCAGGGTATCGTTGCCCACGATGCGGGCGCTGGGTGTGGCCGAGGGCACTTCCAGGCTGCTATAACCACTGGCGGGCACCTCGAGCGCATACCGCTGGCCATCCACCAGCAGCTCGCCCCGCCACAGCCCAGGCCCCGCGTTGGCTACGGCCACAAAACCAGGCCCAATGGCGGTGATGCCTACATTGCTGCCGTTGCCGGCCACGTTGAGGTAGCCATCGGTTTCAGGTGGTGGGGCCTGGTCGGCGATGGTCAGCACCCGGGCCCCAGGTAGCAAGGCCCGCCCCCGCGCAATGGCGAGCTTAAGGTTGCTGCTGGCGGCTTCGGGCTGCAGGCCCTCGAGGGTGGCCAGCAAACTTCGCCCTGGGGCCGGGCCAAAGGTTTGCACCTGGCTTCCGGCCACCACCAGAACCGCTCGAGGCGAAGCCGCCAGGCGCTCGCGGGCCAGGGTTTTGGCGCGCTCGAGGCGGCTGGGGCTTACGTCGGTAGCGGCCATGGAGGCCGAGGCGTCCAGCACCAGCACCAGCTCGCCCGGGCGATCCAGCGAAATTCGGGGTAGGGCCAGGGCCAGCGTTGTCAGCAAGGCTGAAAGCAGCAGCAACAATAGCCGCAGATCAAAGCGCCGGCGAGCCCGGCCTTTGCGTAAGGCTTTTTGCCACAGCCAGAGCCCCGCCACTTTGCGCACGGGGGGCTGCCTGCGCCGGTACCACAGCCAGACCAGTCCCAACACCGGGGGTATCAGCAGCAACAGCCAGGGCAAAGCAAAAGCCACCTGCACCCTCTTAGCATAGGCGCTTTGGCCTAAATCAAAGCGTGCTGGTCAACCAATGCCAACCAAGCACGCCGGATTCCAACCCACTCCGCACGGATGAGCCCGGGCGCAGGGCAGGTCTTGCTGCTACCACCGCACCTCGTAAAAGCCCCGGCTAACCAGGCTGTTGCCCTCTACCACCGCATAGGAAAGCCCCAGGCCAAAGCGCTGGCCGGCCAGCTCGAGGAAGCGGGTAAGGGACTGGGCAAGGTCGCGCTCGAGCGCACCGCCCTGGTTCCCGATGGTTTGGGGCAACAGGTCGCGTAGCGAACTAAGCTGCTGCTGCAGGATGGCACCCTGTTTGCTGAAGGTATAGCCCACTGCATTGGCGGGAATGCGCACGCGGAAACGCTGAAAGCCGGGTTCGTTGCGCCAGGGTGGGTTCTTGCTGGCGGCTAGGGCGCTTTTGCTGGTGGCTATTACCAGCCGACTGGGCTCGAGCTTGTAGTAAAGAACCCCCATCAGCCCCACCTCCACCGCTTTGAAGTCGCCTTCGTTGCCCAGCACCCTAAAGCCACCCTGCCCCTCAGGGCTTGCGAAGGCGGCCAGGCTTTGCAAAAGCGCCAGCAGGTTGGCCTCGGCGGTTGCGGGGTCGCGTAACTCCCAGTAAATCAGACTGTGGCCCAGTATGGCCTCGCTGCGCCCGTCTGAAGCAGGGGGCGGCCCTGGCACCGTGACGCTGGCAAAGCGTGCACCAAATGCCCTCAGATCGAGATTTAGCCGCACATCAAACTCGCGCAGCAAGCCCGGCAGGTAAGCACCAAAGCGGCTCAGGTCAAACACCCCGGTCGAGACCGCGTAGCCCTGGGGAAGGTCTGCGGCGTTGTAGGGCCGCTCTTTGGGCAGCAGCAGGCTGGCCAGGGCGGGGTCGGCGGCGGGGTTCAGATCCAGACGAATTTCTTCGGTATAGCCTCCGGGGGTGAGCTGAATGGCATAGCTAAAGCGACGGATGGTGCGGGCTGCGCCATTGGTTCGTGGGGGCAAGCCCAGACTGCCTATCAGGTCTTGCGGAGGGGCTGCCCACAGCACGATGTCCCCCCGCACCGGGGCTTGCAGACCTCGGCGGTTTTGCAGGAACAGGCGGGCATATTTGGGTGAGGCAAAAAACACCAGCTCGCGGCTGAAGCCTGTCTCGACATCGCGGTCACCCCCCACCAGCCAGCCGCCCTGGGGGCGCAGGCCTTTGGTATCGCGACGCAAGACCTTCATGGCCTCGGCGCTGGGGCGGGCTATCACAAAAAACCCGTCGGAATACAAAGCTGCCGCCAGGCCGCCTGCGGCAATTCCCAGTAGGGCAGCATCGGAGCCTGCTTGTTGCCGCAGCTCACGGTTAAGCAAGGCCTCCATCCCACTTTGCTTCCAGTCGGCAGCCAGCCCACGCAGGCTTTGGCTGCCGCGCAGGTCGTTCAGGTAAAAGCCGGCTACAGCGCCCTGTGGGGCCAGCGCAAGCAGGTTTTGGGCCAGGGCAGAGCCCAGCAGAAGCAGCAAAAAGATCAACGGGCGAACCATAGCCTTCATGGTACTCGCCCGCATCTGGAAAATGCACTGTTTTTGCCCTGACGGGATGGTTTGGATAATTGCCGTTTGCTAGATCTGGCCGGGAGCTGGTTAGGCTTCGGTCTTCTGCCGTTCGGCAATCACTTTTTGCGCCAGGTTGGGGGGTACCTCGGCGTAGTGGGAGAACTCGAGGCTGTATGCACCGGTTCCCTGGGTAAGCCCCGAGAGGGTGCGGCTGTACTCGAGCACTTCCACCAGAGGGGCTTCCGCACTAACCACCGCCAGGGCGCCCTCCTGATCCATGCCCAGGATGCGGCCCCGGCGCGACTGCAGGTCTGACAGAATATCGCCTACTTTATCCTGAGGCACAAAAATCTTGAGGGTGTAGATGGGTTCCAACAAGGTGGGGCTGGCCTGGGCCACCACGTTTCTGAAAGCCAGCTGGGCGGCCAGCTGGAAGGCCATGTCGGAGCTGTCCACGTCGTGGTAGGAGCCATGGTAGACCACCGCCCGAAAGCCAATGACTGGATAACCGGCCAGGGGCCCGCTTTTGGCGGCTTCCTTGATGCCCATCTCCACCGATTCCATGTATTTGGTGGGTATCACCCCGCCGGTTATCTCCCAGACGAACTCGTAGTCGGGGTGGGGTTCCAGCCTGAGCCACACATCGCCATACTGCCCGTGCCCGCCGGTTTGCTTCTTGTGCTTGCCCTGCCCCTCGGCCTTCTTGCGGATGGTCTCGCGGTAGGGAATCTTGGGAGGCCGGGTGATGATTTTTACCCCGTAGTCGGCCAGGCGTTCTTTGGCGGTCTCGAGGTGCAGGTCACCCATGCCCCACAGAATCTGCTCGCCGGTTTCGGGGTTGCGCTCGAACTTCAGGCTGGGGTCTTCTTCCAGCAGCTTGCGCAAGGCATCGCCTAGCTTGGCCTCGTCGCTGCGCGACTCGGGGGCAATGGCCACCATCGCCACCGGGTCGGGTAAGCGGGCCGAGGGAAACTCGGGGCGCTCCCCCTGCCAGAGCTCCATGCCTTTGTGTAGGTTGTCGGCTTTTGGCAGGGCCAGAATGGTCCCGGCCTCGGCCTCCTCGAGCTCGATCAGGTCCTTGCCCTTGGCGGTGTAGATATGGGCCAGCCGAACCGGGCCATTGTCCGACTGGAGGGTGTCGCCCACCCTGATCTTGCCCCGGTACAACCGCGCAAAGGCCACCTGTCCCATGAAGGGGTCTACCTGCACCTTGAACACTTTAGCCGCTGGGCTGCCCTGGCCCCAGCGCTCTTCGGGGGAGGGGAGGGCCTCGAGGAACAGGTCGAGCAGCATATCCAGCCCAATGAGCGCACCGGAAGAACCAATGGCTACCGGAAACACCTGGCCTTTGCGCACGGCCTCATGGAAAGCTCTGGAAAGGGCCACTTCCTCGACTTCTCCGCCCTCGAGGTACTTTTCCAGCAGGCTTTCGTCGGTTTCGATGATGGCCTCACGGGCTTCGCTACGGTACTTTTCCACCTGGGCCTTCTGGTCTTCGGGAATGCTGGTTACCACCGGGCGGCCTTTGTCGTAGCGGAAGGCGCGGTCGTGCAGCACATCGATCAAGCCGACCCACTGCCCGTTTTCGTATAGCGGCAGGTGGGCCGGGATGATGTGCCCCAGGGTGGAGCGCAGATCCTCGAGCAGGGCAAAAAAATCGCCCCCCTTTTCCAGCTTGCTCACCACCACCATGCGTGGCAGCTCCAGGCGTTCGGCTACCGTCCAGGCCCGCTCGGTTCCAATCTGTACGCCAGTTTCGGCAGATACCACCACCACCGCCGAATCGGCGGCCTCCAGTGCTCCGCGAATTTCGCCCACAAAATCGGTATAGCCTGGCGCATCGAGTAGATAAATTCGATGCCCTTGGTAGGTTAGGGGCAACACCGCCGTTCGAACCGAGATTCGGTGTGTTTTTTCCTCTGGCGTATAGTCCGAGGTGGTGTTGCCCTCTTCTACCTTGCCCATGCGATCCTTGCCCCCGGTGAAGTATAGAAGTGCTTCTCCGAGGGTGGTTTTTCCGCTGCCGCTGTGCCCCACAAGGGCTACAGTGCGAATCATGGTTAACCTCCTTGCGGTTCTTAGTATATAGGCAGGGGGGAGACAAAAATCCCACAACCCCTGGAACCCCAGCAAAAAGCACCGACATCTCTTATTGGGTGCTGTTTGCAAAATCTCCGCAAAACCGCCATCTGTGCTAGACTCGCTTTTTGCTACAGGGGCTAGTAAAAATGCCTGAAGCCCCACTGAACTGAGGGAGCCTCCCATGATCGAGTTTGCCACCAAGGCCTTTGTGACCTTTTTTGTGCTGATAGACCCCATCGGCCTGATACCACTTTTTTTGGGTCTGGTGGGCACGCGCAGCTATCAGGAGCAAAAGAGAATTGCGCTGCGCGCGACCCTGGTGGCAGGCCTTCTGGTGCTGGGTTTTGCTGTTGTGGGTGGGGCCATTTTGCGCTACCTGGGCATTAGCCTCGAGGCCCTCAAGGTGGCAGGGGGGCTGCTTTTATTCAAGATTGCCCTGGACATGATTAATGCCCAGCTCGAGCGCGAGACCGACGAAGAGCACGCCGAATCGCAAGCTCGATCCGATATTTCGGTTTTTCCCCTGGCCATTCCACTGATTGCCGGGCCCGGTACCCTGGCCAGCGTGCTGATCCTGACCGGGTCGGCCCCGGCGGGGATTTGGGGCTTTCTGCTGGTACTGGCTATGGCGGCGCTGGTTTTGCTTATAACCTACTGGTCGCTCAGGGCTGCGCTCAAGTTCTCGAGCTCGCTGGGACGCACCGGCATCAATGTAATTACCCGTGTTCTGGGGATTTTGCTGGCGGCCCTGGCGGTGCAGTACGTGGCCGATGGGGTGCGGGTCTTGCTAAAGCTCGAGTGAGTCCCGCAGGCGACGCTTGTCTGCGTACATTGCCGCATCAGCTAGCTGGAGAGCCTCTGTTAGAGGCATGGTGGGGCGGATGGCTACGGCGCCGGCGCTAACTTCTACCTGAATACCCATGCGCACCCGCTGCACTGCCTCCGGCACTTCATCGAGCGACAAGGCCAGGTGCAGGCTCACAAACTCGTCGCCGCCAATGCGGAAAACCTGATCCTCCTGACGAAAAGTGCTGCGTAGCGCGGTGGCCAGAGCCTTGATGGCCTGATCGCCCGCAGCATGGCCGTGCTGATCGTTGACCCGCTTAAGGCCGTCCATATCCCAGTAAATCAGCGTAAGGGGCAGGCCAAGCCGCTCGGCCTGGGCTTTTAGTTTTGGGAAACCCTCTTCCAGGGCATGCCGGTTGCCCAGACCAGTCAGGGCGTCGCTGAGGGCCAGCCCGGACAGGTGGTGGCGGGTCAGCAAGCCATAGAGCACGGTGGCCGCCTGAAGGGCAAAGGTCTGGGCAATGGCCAGACTCTGGGGCGGGAAGGCCTCGGTGGAGCTGAACGAATCCAGGTTAAGGGTGCCCATCACCTGGCCTTGCAGCACAATCGGAACCGTTACGGTGGCCTTCAGTTCCGTCAGCTTGCCGACTCGGTGGAACATTTCCAGCTCATCGGGAACTTGCTGCTGGGTTCGTTCGTGGATGTGGGGGGCGACCAGCAGCCGGGGCTGGCCCAGCAGCCAGGCTTCTTCCCCCAGGCCATACCAGGCCAGCTCCTGCTGGTAGTCGAGGGCGTGCTGCATCAAGCTCGGGTCAAAGCCAATTTGGGCTACGAAGCGAAACCTGCCATCCTCCAGCAGGGTCAGGCTGCCAGCTTCGGCCCCTGGCACCACTTCGACAGCTGTCTTGAGAACCCGAGCGAGGATGTCCTCAAATTTTTCTTCCTGGGTCAGCAGGCTGGAGAGCACCTCCAGCGAGGTGGCGTAGGCCAGGGCCTGGTTGTAGGTCTGGGTAACCTCGTGCAAAATGCACAGTTGCCCGTTTTTATAGGGCGCCAGACTAACCTGGAACCAGCGCCCTTGTTTTCCCGCAAGACCCCAAAGCCCTGGCCGAAAGCTGTTCTGTGGGGGGTCGGCTGGCTCGAGCCTACCAAAGCCCCGCACCACAGGTTGAAACCAGCTTTCCAGGGGTTTGCCTGCTGGGCTGGGGTCAGGAATTAACGCCACGGCTGCCGGGTTGCACCAACCCACCTGTCCCTTCTCATCCAACCAGACCACTGGCTCGGGAAGCTGGTTCAGCCAGTGCAGTATGTCTGGCGCAGGGAAGAGGGCGGGCGTGCTCATAATGGTGGGCTATGCGGGTGTATGGTTGCGGCCAGGGGCAGCTCCGGTTTAGGTGACTGCGCCCAGCAGCAGTTCGCGGGCGTGCTCGAGGGCTGCTTCGGAGTAGCTGCCCGAGAGCATCCGGGCCAGCTCGCGTACCCGCTCCTCGTCCTGTACCGGCTGCACCTGTACCCCTGTAGGGTGTTTGACCACCCGGTAGTGGTTTTGGGCCCGTGCCGCGATCTGCGGGAGGTGGGTCACTACCAGAACCTGGCGCTCACGGGCCAGCCGGGCCAACCGCTCGGCCACCTGCCAGGCTGCTTCGCCGCCCACACCAGCGTCCACCTCGTCGAAAACCACCGTTTCGGCCTCGCTGCCGGTCAGCAGGGCCAGGGCCAGCATTACCCGCGACAGCTCGCCGCCCGAGGCGGCCTTTTCCAGTGGGGCCAGGCCCAGGCCGGGGTTGGCCGAAAAAAGTAGCTGGATCTCCTCGAGCCCATCGGGGCCCGGATGCTCCAGCGGCGTCAGGCTCACTTTAAACTCCGCTGCCGGCATACCCAGGGCCCGGATTTCCTCACTGACTTTGCGCGAGAGGCTGTCTGCTGCGCGGGAACGGGCCTGCGAAAGCTGTCGACCCGCCTCCAGAAGGGTGTTCCAGGCAATTTCTTTCTGGGCATAAAGCTGGCTCAGGCGGTCTTCGGCCCCCTCGAGCTCCACCAATTCCCGCCGGGCGGCCTCGGCGAACCCCAGGATGGCCGGAATGCCCTCGCCGTATTTGCGCCCGAGCTTCTCGATAAGGGCCAGGCGGGCCTCCACTTCGTCGAGGCGCCGGGGGTCGGCCTCGAGGTTCTCCAGGTAGTCTTCTAGCTCGCGGCTTACTGCCCGCAGCGCGTCCAGGGCGCCCTCGAGGTCGCGGCTCAGGTTTTCTAGTTGAGCGTCAAAGCGGCCTGCCGCTTTGATCTCCCTCGAGGCCAGGGTAACCAGCCCCAAAGCATCCCCCTCTCCGCTCAGCACCCCAACGGCTGCCGAGACCCGCTCGCGCAGGGTCTCGAGGTGGCGTAAGCGCTCGGCTTCTTGCCTGAGCTGCTCTTCCTCGCCCACCACCAGCCGGGCCTGGTCTATCTCTGCAGTTTGAAAGCGCAAAATATCCAGTTTGCGCTCACGCTCGCGTGCAGCGGCTTCCAGACGCTCAGTCTCGCTTATGATGGACTGATACTGTGCGTAGGCGCTCTGGTAGCGCTCCAGCAGACCTGGCTCGATCTGCGAATCGAGCAGCCTGCGCTGGGCTTTTCGGCTGAAGAGGGTCAGGGCTGCGTGCTGGGCGTGGATGCTCAGGTGCTGGGCGGTTTCCTCGCTCAGCTCTCTGAGGCTCACCACCTCGCCCTCGATGCGGGCGGTGCTGCGGCCCTGTGTAACCTTGCGCGAGAGGCTCTTGCCATTAATAAAGGCCGTTACCAGCAGGGTGTCGGCCCCAGGGCGCATCAGGCCCTCGGCCTTTTCGCCTAGCAGTAGCGATAGGGCATCCACCAGCACACTCTTACCCGCACCAGTTTCGCCTGTGAGCACGGTCAGCCCAGGGCTAAACTCCAGCGCCACCCGCTCCAGTACCGCTAAGTTTTGCACCTCGAGGCGTTCCAGCATACCTGGAAATCAGGGTACCACATTGGTTTTGTTGATATCAGAATAGGGCTGGGTTTAGTTACGCGACAGCCTCCGCTGCGAACCCTGGCTGAAGAATTCTGTTTAGAGCGCTCTGTGCAATTATTGAACCGTGGAAAACTTGATTGCTTTGTCCTGCATAGCACATTTGCCTCCCGGAAGAGCGGGTCATAAGAAATTCTTTGATTTGTTCTTTACTTTGGGGCCCCCGCCTGAAGTGTGGGTAGCAACAGCTCGGAAAGCCAGGGTGCTCTGAGCTACCCCTGACGGAACGATTCAGGCGGGGTTCATATTTCCAGATTTGCAGGTTGCCCCAGGAGCTTTGTCTGTAAAAGTTGGGGGGGTCTAATGTTCCGGGGTTGCTGAGATGGGGCCCGGCTTTGGATAGCCTCAGGCTAGGAACGCTTCGAACTCTTCTTGCAAGGCTTGGGCGGCTTGAATGGTGCGGCCCACCACCAGAATTGAATCCTCGCCCGCAATGGTGCCCACAATATCGTCGCGTCGGAGCCGGTCAATCAGAAGGGCGATGCCCGAGGCGTGGCCCTCCGAGACCTTGAGCACCACGATGTTCTCTCCCCGATCCACATCCCGCACAAAGGTAGGAAAAATACGCCGGAGCTCTTCTATGACATCTTCGCTGAGCTCGAGGTGGGCCAGGGCGTATTTGTGTTTCCCTCGCCCAAGTGGAACCCGTACCAGACGCATTTCGCTGATGTCCCTGCTCACAGTGGCCTGGGTTACGTCGTAGTTCATCTTTCGCAGCCGCTCCACCAGCTCGGCCTGGGTGGAAATACTCTCCCGGCTAATGATTTCCTGGATGGCTCGATGCCGCTGTTCTTTGCTTGCCATAGCGACTCCCTGAGTACCGATTTGCGATTATACAGGGTAAGTATGCCATGTTACAAGGAAAAGGGCGATTCTGAGGCCTTATTTTTCAGTTTCCGATTTTTTGTTACATGCATGAAGATGCGGGCTGCTCGAGGCCAGCCCGCATGCACCGCAATCGAAAAAAGGACTATTCCGCTGGTTCGGCGACTTCACGTGGGTACATCTGGTCGAGGAACTTGGCCAGACGGTCTTCGGCGATTAAATTCTCACCGATTACAAGCCGCCCGCTCTTGAGCTCCTGCATGGCCCAGGTAACTGCGTTGGGGTCGGGTTTTTCGCCTTCCAGGGTGCGCATGCGCGGGTACTCCTCGGGGCTCAGCACCGTGTTCTTGAAGTTATAGCGCAAAAGCTGCTGGGCTCGCTTGGCCGTTACTACGGTCAGGCGGTACTTGGAATCGGTAAGGGCCAGAAGGGTGTCAATGCCGGGTTCTGCCATAGGTATACCTCTGCAACTAAGTTCTGATTGTACAACATAGTTGGGGTTTTTATTTTCCCACTTCGCCAGCCGCGCGCCGTATGCGCTCGAGTTCATCGAGCTCGCTTTCCAGGGCGGGGTCTTTCGAAAGGGCGCGTGCAATGGCCTCGGTCATGCGAGGTTGCAGCAGCCGCTCGGCCTGTATGATGGCGGCAAAATCGGAGACGGCCTTGTCGAGCTGGTCGTTGACCAGCACATACTTGAACCGATCGGCCATGCGGATTTCTTCTTCTGCCCGCTCCAGCCGCTTGGCGATTTTGCTCAGGCTGTCGGTGCCGCGCACCAGCAACCTGCGCCGCAACTCGGAAAGGGAAGGCGGAATAATGAAGACCAGGATTGCTTCCGGCATGGTTTGCTTGACCTGCAAAGCACCCTGAACCTCTATCTCCAGCAAAACATCCTGCCCCCTGTTCAGGGCCTCCTCGACGGGCTCCCTGGGGGTGCCGTAGTAGTCGTCTACGTACTGCGCCCATTCCAAAAAACCGTTTTGCGCTATTTTGTTTTCAAACTCGGCCTTGCTGACAAAGTAGTAGTCCACCCCGTGGCGCTCACCCGGCCTGGGTGGGCGGGTGGTCATGGAGATGGAATAGTACATGCGGTGATATTCCAGCAGCCTTCCGCGGATGGTGCCCTTGCCCACCCCCGAAGCCCCGGTCATGACAAAAAGATTCCCACGCGGCATAACTGTGGCATCCTATCAAAGCTGGGGGTTTAGCGCTACCTATGCCTGGCTGAAGCGCTTATTGCACCCTTCACAGCAGGCAACTGTGCTGTGCCGGACAAAGCAATCAAGTTGTGAGCACTCTAAAGAAGTTTTGGTGCAGTTATACCGGATTCAAAAAGATAATCTTCAAACAAAAAGCGCTAAGAGGCTATCTTTTTGAATCCTAGAGCACACCCCTCGCTGCGCTCGGCGAAGAAAGCGTATCCCTTCGGTCGGGTTAGTTCGTCACCGTTCGGTGACGAACTAACCGAATCTGGTATTACACTTGAGTTCTGGCCGATAAGGTTTAGACTAACCCCTGGCAACGTGCAAGCGTTTTCTTGCAGGAGTTTGAATGACACCAGAGTGGGTCAAAGACGCGGTTTTTTATCAGATTTTTCCGGATCGCTTTCGCATAGGGCAAGGACCTGCGGGCCATCCTGCGCCGGTACAGGGTGCTTTTGAGGCCTGGGATGCGCCACCCACCCTGCGTGGCTTTAAGGGGGGCAACCTCTGGGGGGTTATCGAGAAGCTCGACTACATCCGGCAGCAGGGCTTCAACGCGCTTTACTTCTGCCCAATTTTTGCCTCAACCGCTAACCACCGCTACCACACCAGCGACTACTTCCAGGTAGACCCCATTCTGGGGGGTAATAGAGCTTTGCAGAAACTGGTAGAAGAGGCCCACCGGCGCGATATAAGGGTGGTGCTGGACGGGGTTTTTAATCACTGCGGGCGGGCTCATTTCGCTTTTCAACACGTTATGGAAAACGAGGCGGCCTCGCCTTACCGCGAGTGGTTCCATATCCAAAAATTTCCCCTGAACGCCTATTCCAAGCATGCCAATTACGCAGCCTGGTGGAACAACCCCGAGCTACCCAAGTTTAACACCGCCAACCCGGAGTGCCGCGAGTATCTGCTGTCGGTGGCGGAGTATTGGTTTCAGTATGGCATAGACGGCTGGCGCTTGGATGTGCCCAACGAGATTGACGACGACGAATTCTGGCGTGAGTTCCGCCGCCGGGTCAAGGCCCAAAACCCAGAAGCCTATATCGTGGGCGAGATCTGGGATGACGCCAGCCGCTGGTTAAAAGGCGACCAGTTCGATGCGGTGATGAATTACCCCTTGGGGCGTGCCATTCTGGGTTTTGTGGGCGCAGAGGTTCTGGACAAGGATTTGGCGGCCAGGAGCGGACTGGGGCGTTTGGAAAGCCTGGGGGCCATGGCCTGCCACCACCGCCTCGAGGATCTCTTTCGGCGCTACAGCTGGGACATCGTGACCGCTCAGATGAACATTATGACCTCGCACGACACCCCGCGCATCTTAAGCCTCCTGCGGGGCCAGCTCGAGCTGGTGCAGCTGGCTTTTGCCATGCTCTTTACCCTACCTGGTGCACCCACGGTCTATTATGGCGACGAAATAGGCATGGCTGGAGGCCATGACCCCGACAACCGCCGGGGCATGATCTGGGATGAGGCGCGCTGGCACAAATCCCTGCAGCAAACCATTCAACAGATGTCGGCCCTGCGCCAGTCGAGGCCGGCGCTGCGGCGGGGGCGCTACCAGTACCTTTATGCCCAGGACGCTCACCTGGCCTTTGCCCGTACGTTTGAGCAGTCCAGCCTGGTGGTGACCATTAATGCTTCGTCCGAACCCTGGCGCATCAACATTCCGCTACACGGGCTGTGGCCGCGGGGTGAGCAGGCCATAGACTTGCTGTCAGGCAAAATGGGTCGTAGTGTGGGGGGGTACCTCGAGGATGGCATTCTGGAGCCTTTTAGCCTGGCTGTGTGGCAGACCCTCGAAGCATAATAGAGCGCTCTTCAGAAACATTGAGCTGCTCACAACTTAATTGCTTTGTCCGGCACAGCACAGTTGCCTCCCAAATGGGAGGCCACGTCTGTGAAGGGTGCGATAACCCGACCCCGGACACATGTCAGGGCTGGCCGCAAGCCAGTGGGGCCGCTTTCTGTTCTCAACAGATAAAACCCAAGATGGAGCCACTACTTATGGTATATATTCACAAAAGAGCCCCTATATTCTGAATGCGCATCTTGATTTTTCTCTGCTGACAGCTTTATTATGCTGGCATCCAAATTCCGCAAATGTCGGTTGACCCCTTGCCAGGATTACACAACAGGTAGTAGTATCGAGCGCGGAAACCCCCATATCTAGTGCCACACGGCGTGGCTGGGGGAGTTCTTGCCTAACATTGGAGGAGTCCATGAATAGCTTTAAACCCGCACTTTTTGACGACCATGCCCAGGCAATTGCCAAACGTCAATACATGCAGCCTGGTGATGGGGATATATATGGAATGTTTCGTCGGGTGGCTGCCTGGGTGGCCTCAGCCGAAAGGTCTGAACAAGATAAACAATACTGGAGCGAGCAGTTTTACCAGTTGATGGCCTCCAAGCGCTTCTGTCCGGGGGGGCGGGTGCTGGCGGGTGCGGGAACCCAGCACGGCAATGTCCTCAACTGTTTTGTGCAGGGGGCGACCGAACATGACCCCAGTAGCTTTGAAGGCATCATGGAAGTGGCCACCAAGCTGGCCCTGGTGACCAAGGTGGGTGGGGGCAATGGGGTTAACTTAGACCCCTATGTTTCCCGTAAAAACGCCGGTCTACGCGGCACGGTGCGCGGTTTCGCTTACATTTCTGCCAACCATGCCGATGTTGAAGACTTTATCAAGGGCAAGATGCGGCCCCCCATCAACCCCGATGGCGAAAAGGAAAACATCACCGTACGCAACTGGACGCGGGTGGTCTATGGCCTGCTGAAGCCCGAGCTGGCGGCGCTGGCCCGGCGCAACGGGGTGATGACCGTGCGGGAGAAGCCTGCCGATGTACTGGTCGTGCCGGACGATATGCGCGGCATCATCGAGGCTGCCAAAGCCGCCCTGAGCCTGGCGGTGAAGGGCCAGGAACCCCACGTGGACTTCAGTAGCCTTCGCCCCGAAGGTGCCCCCATTAAGGGCAGCGGCGGAACCAGCAGCGGGCCGGTAAGCTTTTTGGTGGAGATTTTCGACAACTTTTTGGAGTGGGCCAATCTGGGTGCGGAAAAAGCAGGCCCTGTGGCTACCTTGCGCTATGTGTACGCGCCGGTGCTGCGGGTGGTGAGGCAAGGCGGAACCCGCCGTGGGGCGGGCATGGCCACCATCGCCATTGACCACCCCGACCTGCTGGACTTCCTCACCGCCAAAGACCTCGACCGCGAGGCCAGCGAGGGCGACATCTCTACCTTCAACATTTCCATTCTGGTTACCGAAGCCTTCTGGCAGACCCTCCAAGCCGATGGGCTGTGGGCGGTAGAGCCTTCGGAAGTGCCGGGCAAGTACTACCCCTACCCGGTGCAGGGGCCCTACACCGGTACCCTACCCGACCTGCCCGAGCGCGCCCAGGATGGCGCCCGTCCCATTCCGGTCTACGACGGCAAAGTGCCGGCCAGGTGGCTCTGGCACGAGATTGCCTGGCACGCATGGGCCACCGGGGAGCCGGGCCTGATCTTTGTGGATCGCATCAACGAGCTTTCGGCCCTGAAGAACCTGGGGCCTCGCTATCAGATTCGCTCGACCAACCCCTGCTTTGTGGGCAGCACGCGCATTCCGTCGGAATTTGGTCTGCTACCCATCGAACAGCTCACCAGCAAAGGCAGCTTCTACTTGGCTACGGACAACCGTGCTCCCTTGGCGGGTGTGGGCACGGCTGGCCGTGAACGTGGGGTAACGGTGCGCAGGGCTGCCAAGGCCTTCTACACCGGGGAGCGGGAAGTGGTTCACCTCAAGACCCACGAGGGTGTTACCCTTACCCTGACCCCCAACCACCCCCTCCTCACCCCCCAGGGGTACGTGGAGGCCGGACAGTTGAAGCCCGGTGACAAGCTGCTGGTGCAGAGCGGCGAGGGGCTGTGGGCTAAGGAGCAGGCCCTGCCGCCCGCCGTGCTACAGGTCGTGCGTGAGCGGGTTGCAGTGGCCGGAGGCAAGGGCTATAGCGGAAGGCTCGATGTGCGCGAGCAATACGCCAACATGCCCACCCAGTGGAGTGAGAACTTGGGCCTGGTGCTGGGCTGGCTGGTCGGCGACGGGTACTTGCGCGAGGACGGGGTGGGATTCTTCTTCGGCAACCGCGAATTTGCCCAGGCCCAGGTCGTTGTGGATAGTCTACGCGACTGGTTCGGCCAGGGAACTCTGCAAGCCACCACCTCCAACACCCAACACCTGCACTTCAACAAACTGCCTGCGGAGTTCTTCTCCGCCTTAGGTGTAAAAGCAGTCAAGGCCACCGAGAAGCGGGTTCCGGAAAGTATATTCACCGCGCCCCGCGAGGCAGTGGTGGGCTTCCTGCGCGGGCTGTTCAGCACCGACGGCACGGTAGAGCGCAACGACCGCAAGCAAAGCTGTAGCGTACGACTGGCCTCCTCGAGCCTCGGCCTGCTCGAGGACGTGCAGCTCCTGCTGCTCAACTTCGGCATTTTCGGGCGCATCCACCACCGCCGTGCGGCCAGCTTCAAGGCTCTGCCGGATGGCCGGGGAGGGCTCTGCGAGTACCCCGTTGCCGAACAGTACGAGCTGATCATCGGTTCCGAGAGCCGTGACCGCTTCGCCGAGATTATCGGCTTTGCCCTGCCCGAGAAGCAGGCCAAGCTCGAGCAGTTCATCCGTGAGCGCAGCCGGGGCGGCTACCGCCAGCGCTTTGAGGTCACGGTAAGCCAGGTCGAACCGGCTGGGATAGCGCCGGTTTACGACCTGACCGAGCCCGTAACCCACAGCCTGATTGCCGGCGGTGTGGTGGCTCACAACTGCGGGGAAATCCCGCTCACCGTGGGCGAGCCCTGCGACCTGGGGGCCATTAATCTGGCTGCTTACGTGGATGGAGGCGAGTTCAACTTTGTCGAGTTCCGCAAGGATGTTCACACCGCCATTCGCTTCCTGGACAACGTGCTGGATGTGAACATATTTGCCCTCGAGGACAACCGCATCGCCAGCCAGACCCTGCGCCGGTTGGGCCTGGGGGTGATGGGTCTGGCCGACATGCTGATCAAGCTGGGCCTGCCCTACTCTTCGGAAGCGGGCCGCCGGGTGGTGGCCCAGGTGATGAACGTGATGCGCGAAGAGGCCATTGCCGAGTCGGAGCGGCTGGGTCAGGAGCGGGGGGTGTTCCCGCTGTACGAGCAAAACCGTGCCGCTTTCGAGGCGCTGGGGATCCGCCCACGACGCAACGTGGCAGTGCTGACGGTGGCCCCCACCGGAACCACCAGCATGCTGATGGGGGTCTCGAGCGGCATCGAGCCAATGTTCTCGCCCTTTATGTGGCGGCGCATTGGGGGTGAGTACAAGGCCCTGCTGCACCCCTTGTTTGTAGAGATGATGGAGCAGTTCCCGGCAAGCGGGCCCTTCGAGAAGAACGGGGCCTGGGACTGGGACGCCATCATCGAGGCCATTCAGGCCAACCACGGCAGCGTGAAAGGCCTGGAGGGTATCCCCAGCGCCATTGCATCGGTGTTTGAGGGGGCCCACGACGTGCCCCCGCTCGACCATGTGCGGATGCAGGGCGTGGTGCAGACCGCCTTCGATGCCGAGGGCTACGCGGCCAACTCACTTTCTAAGACCATCAACCTACCCAACCAGGCCACGGTGGAAGATGTAGAGGCAGCCTATACCGAGGCCTATATGACCGGCTGCAAGGGCATCACGGTCTACCGCGACGGCAGCCGCGAGTACCAGGTGCTTTCGGTGAGCAAGGAAGAGAAGAAAGAAGAGAAGGCTGAGGGTAATAGCAAAGAGACCGTGGTGGTGCAGCCGGCGCTGCTGGATGTTCCGCCCAGCACGGCCTCGAGCCGCCCTGAAAGCGAACGCACGGCCCGTCCCATCTTCGAGCGCACGGGCCGGCTGGTGGGCTACACCGATATGGTCAAGCTCACTGCAGCCGATGGCACCCGCCGGGGCTTTTTAGTTACGGTAAACATGCAGGGCGAGCACCCGGTGGAGGTGATTCTTACGTCGGGCAAGGCGGGCGATGAAGCCAACGCCGACAGCGAAGCCCTGGGCCGCATCATCTCCAAGGCCCTGCAATACGGCGTGCCGGTAGCCGAGCTGGTCAAAACCCTGCGGGGCATCAACGGCGGCCTGTATGGCAGCTACCAGGGCCGCTTTGTAACCAGCAAGGCCGACTTGATTGCGGTCGCGCTGGAAACCACCAGCAAAATCCAGATTGCCGAGGCCGAGCGTAAAGCCGCCCAGATGCCTGTGGACGAGGCCATGGTGCCCCAGGCCTTGCAGCGGGCCATGACCGCACCCATCCAGAACATATCGCTGCAGACGCAATCGCCCGTTGGTGGCAAGACCGGCCTCGGTAAGTGCCCGGAGTGTGGTGACGACAACCTGGTGCGTGAGGAAGGCTGCACCAAGTGCTATAGCTGCGGTTACAGCAAGTGCGGTTAGGCGAAAAATATCTAGCTGCTGCCTGCTTTTCACCGCAACATCCCCAGGGCTGCACCTGCTTGACCTCGTTGCCTCGAGCTTTGAGCTTGGGGCAACGGGCTGTTGCCAGCAGGGGGTGATGAACCGGTTGCGTGAAGGGGGCCTTTGCCAATTTTGCTGTTTCTATGCCTCTTATTCTAAATTGATACTGGATTGACAATCGGGCTAGCAGGTAATAGACTTCGCCAAGGAAGTACTTCCAAAAGATAAAGGTATATAAATCAGCTCTGGCTGATGTGCTTTGGAAGCACTTCCAATGAAACAGGAGGAAACATGAAGAAGTGGCTTGTAGGTGTATTGGCCCTGGCCTTTACCGTGGGTGGGCTGGCCCTCGCCCAGGGGGTAACCATCCGTGTTGCGGGTGACTCAACCGCAGTGGGCGAGGGTGGCCGCTGGATGAAGGCCAAGGCGGAAGAGTGGGCTCAAAAAACCGGTAACAAAATCGAATACATTGACTCCCCCGCCGACACCAACGACCGGCTGGCCCTGTACCAGCAGTACTGGGCAGCCCGTAGTGCCGATGTGGATGTGTACATGATTGACGTGATCTGGCCCGGTATTGTGGCCCCACACGCAGCCGATCTCAAGCAGTTCTTTACCGAAGCCGAGCTGAGCCAGTTCTTCCCCCGCATCGTGGAAAACAACACCATCCGGGGCAAGCTGACCTCGATTCCCTTCTTCACCGATGCGGGCCTGCTTTACTACCGCACCGACCTGCTGCAAAAGTACGGCTACCAGCGCCCACCCCAGACCTGGACCGAACTTGACCAGATGGCCACCAAGATTCAGGCCGGGGAGCGCCAGGCGGGCAACCGTGACTTCTGGGGCTTCGTCTGGCAGGGTAAAGCCTACGAAGGCCTGACTTGCGACGCCCTCGAGTGGATTTTCTCTATGGGCGGTGGCCGCATCATCGAGCCGGATGGCCGCATTAGCATTAACAACGCCCAGGCCATTGCTGCTTTGAACATGGTTCGTAGCTGGGTGGGCCGTATCTCGCCCCCAGGTGTGACCAGCTATGCCGAGGAAGAAGCCCGCAACACCTTCCAGACGGGTAACGCTGCCTTTATGCGTAACTGGCCCTACGCTTACAGCCTGGGCCAGAGCGAGGGTAGCGCGGTGCGGGGCAAAATTGGCGTGACGGTGCTGCCCCGTGGTGCAGGTCAGGGTGGCCGGAATGCAGCCACCCTGGGTGGCTGGCAGCTAATGGTTTCTGCCTACTCCAAGAACCAAAAGGTAGCCGCCGACCTGGTCAAGTACCTGACCAGTGTGGAGATTCAGAAAGACAACGCCGTTAACCTTTCGCGCCTGCCCACCCGGCCCGCCCTTTACAACGACCCCCAGGTGCTGGCCAAGAACGCCTTCTTCAAGGATCTGCTGCCGGTATTCCAAAACGCCATCGGTCGTCCTTCGGGCGTAGCGGGTGCCCGCTATAACCAGGTCTCCGAAGCCTTCTGGACGGGTGTTCACGAAGCCATTACCGGACGCAAGCCCGCCGCCCAAGCTGTGAAGGATATCGAAGCCGCCTTGCGGCGTATCCTGCGCTAGGCCTTTGGTAAAGCTTGGTTGGGAATGGGGTCGGATATCCGGCCCCATTCTTTGGTCAGAGAGCAGGCTTTAACGTGTCATACGGGTGCTTGGAATATGGATACAACAACCAATATAGTAGCGGTGTCTTGCAACATACCGCCATACTCCTTTTGAAGATTAGCTAGGGGAGGTGATGGATGCTCACTATTCGACAAACCCGTTTAGCCTGGCTACTGGTATTGCCCACGCTACTGGTGGTGGCGTTTGTGGCGGGCTATCCGCTGGCTCAGGTTTTTTACTACTCGTTTCACCGGGCCGATATCTCTTTTGTAGAACCAACCGAGTTTGTTGGTTTCAAGAATTACATTTTCTTGCTGCAAGACCCCGACTTTAGAGGTGCGCTCTGGAATACCCTGCGCTTTACCGTGGCCTCGGTCTTTCTGGAGACGGTGCTGGGCCTGGCCATCGCCCTGGTGATTCACTCCAACTTCAGGGGTCGGGGTATCGTGCGGGCCGCCATTCTTATTCCCTGGGCCATCCCCACGGTGGTATCGGCCAAGATGTGGCAGTGGATGCTCAACGACATCTACGGGGTCATCAACGTGATTTTGCTCAACACCGGTTTGGTTGCCAACAAAATTGCCTTCCTGGCCAACCCCAATACGGTGCTGTGGGCCATGGTTGCGGTGGATGTTTGGAAAACCACGCCGTTTATGGCCTTGTTGTTGCTGGCCGGTTTGCAGCTCATCCCTTCGGACATCTACGAGGCGGCCGACATCGATGGGGCCAGCCGTTGGCAGCAGTTCTGGACGTTAACCCTCCCGCTCTTGACCCCGGCCTTGGTGGTGGCCCTCATTTTTCGCACCCTGGACGCACTAAGGGTCTTCGATGTGATCTTCGTGATGGTGGGGGTTAATACCGCTACCCGCAGCCTGGCCATCTACAACCGCCAGACCCTGATTGATTTTCAGGACTTGGGTTACGGTTCTGCCGTATCGGTAGCCATCCTGGTTATCATCTTTATCTTTGTTGTGCTGTACATGCGTGTAGCCGGAAAGGGGGTGCGCGGTGAGGACTAAAGGCGTGAGCTACTACCTGGGGCGGTTGCTGTTCTATGCGTTGGTGGCATTTATTGTGGTCTACAGCGTGTTTCCCTTTTACTGGGCCATCATCAGCAGCTTTAAGACCAGCGATGCCCTGTTTAGCCCGAACCCGAGCTTCCTGCCCGTCCCATTTACCCTTTCGCACTACCAGAACGTATTCAGCGGTGCGGAGTTTGGCCGGAACCTACTCAACTCACTTATTGTGGCAGGAGGTGCCACCCTAATTTGCCTGGTGATGGGCGTGATGGCGGCCTACGCGCTGGGCCGGCTGCGCTTTCCTCCCAAAAACGCCGTGCTCTACCTGGTGCTGGCCATGACCATGTTCCCACAGGTATCGGTGCTCTCGGGCATGTTTGTGTTGTTGCGGGAGACGGGCCTGTTCAATACGCACGCGGGTTTGATTCTTTCTTACTTGCTTTTTACCCTACCCTTTACAGTTTGGGTGCTGACCGGCTACTTCCGGGGGTTGCCGCGGGAGCTCGAGGAGGCCGCCTATGTGGATGGTGCAACACCCATACAAACCTTGCTCCGGGTGATGTTGCCCCTCACTGGCCCCGGTCTGGTTACCACCGGTTTGTTGGCTTTCATTGCAGCTTGGAACGAGTACCTCTTTGCCCTGACCTTTACCATCGGCAACAATGTCCGCACGGTTCCGGTGGCCATTGCATCTTTTGGTGGGGCTACTCCCTTTGAGATACCCTGGGGCTCGATTATGGCGGCTTCGGTGGTGGTGACGGTGCCGCTGGTGATTATGGTGCTCATCTTCCAGCAGCGCATCGTGGCCGGGCTAACGGCTGGAGCTGTGAAAGGGTAAGCTTGCTCGAGGGATGCATTCAGTGCGGGCCATTGAACTGGGAGATTACGTTATGTACCCCATCTGAAGTTTCTGTTTAGCGCAGGTCAAAGCCGGCTGGATTTGTGAGCAGCCCTCAGCCGTACTTCAGGCGGGGGCCCCAGCAAAAAGAGCGAACCGCTATGATGGGCAGGTATGATGCAAGAAGCATACCGATGGCTTTGGGAACACAGCAGAGAAACCGCCTATCTGGCCTCCTTTGGCAGGCTGGCCGGCTGGGATCAGGCCACCTATATCCCGCGCAAGGGCCATGCCCACCGGGCCCAGATGCAGGCCGCGCTGGCCAAGCTCCTGCACCAGCGGGCCACCGACCCCCGCGTTGGCGAGATGCTGGCGGTTGTAGAGGGCTCGGACTGGCTGGGGCCCCCGGAGTCGGTGGAGGCAGTGAATGTGCGGGAGTGGCGCAGGGCCTACGATCACGCTTGCAAAATTCCCCAGCGGCTGGCGGTTGAACTGGCCCAGGCCACCAGCGAGGGCGAGGCCATCTGGCAGCAGGCCCGACCCAAGAACGACTGGGAGGCTTTTAGGCCAACGCTCAAAAAAATCTTTGGCCTTACCCGTGAGCTTGCCGATGCCATTGGCTACCAGGACGAGCCCTACGATGCCCTGCTTGATCAGTACGAGCCGGGGGCTACCACAAAGCAGCTCGAGCCGGTCTTTGCCCGGCTGCGCCAGGCCACCGTGGAGCTGCTGAAGCGGCTGGATGGCAGCACACGCAAGCCCGACACCAGCATTTTGCACCGCCACTTTCCCCAAAGCGCCCAGGAAGCCTTTGGACGGGAGGTCGTGGCAAAAATAGGCTTTGACCTCGAGGCGGGCCGCCTCGACGTGGTGGCCCACCCTTTTATGCAGGGCATCGGCCCCGGCGACGTGCGCCTGACCACCCGCTACTATGAGGACTACTTCAACGCCGGATTTTTTGGCATTGTGCACGAGATGGGGCACGGGCTCTATGGACAGGGGCTCTTGCCCGAGCACTTCGGTACCCCCATGGGCAGCGAAATCTCGCTGGGTATCCACGAGTCGCAAAGCCGTACCTGGGAAAACCTGGTGGCCCGTAGCCTGGGCTTCTGGCGCCACTTCTGGCCCAGAGCCCAGCAACACTTTTCATCGCTGGGCGATGTGCGCCTCGAGGATTTTCACTTCGCCATCAACGAGGTCAAGCCGAGCCTGATCCGGGTAGAGGCCGACGAAGTCACCTACAACCTGCACATCATGATTCGCTTCGAGGTAGAACTGGCCCTCTTGCGCGGTGAGTTATCCATAGACGATGTGCCCGAGGCCTGGGATACTAAATACCAGGAATACTTAGGGGTTCGCTCAGCGGAAATCCGGGATGGGGTAATGCAAGATGTGCACTGGTCGGCGGGGTTGATTGGCTACTTCCCCACCTACACCCTGGGCAACCTTTACGCAGCGCAGTTTTTTGCCAGGGCCGAACAGGAGCTGGGGTCGCTCGAGGCGCAGTTTGCCCAGGGGGAGTTCACCCCCCTGCTGGAATGGACGCGCAAGAACATCCACCACCAGGGTAGCCGCTACTGGCCCCGCGATCTGGTGCGCGTGGTAACCGGCCAGGATCTGAACCCGCAGTTCTTGATCGACAATCTGAACCTTAAATACTCGGCGCTTTATGCGGTCTGATATGAACCCCACCTGGAGCATTCCGCTTAGAAGGTCAAGCCCTCCTGTATGTTCAGGCTGCTACGGCCAGTGTTTCAGGCGGGGCCCAGCAGAAAGAGCAAACAACCCTAGTGGTCTGGGAGGTCTGGTGACGATCTGACCCCACCTGGTATTACATAGCCAGCGGGCGTGCTGTGCTAAGGTAGGTTCTTGATATGGTGGAACGCGTATATCTGGCCAAGCCCAGGGGTTTTTGTGCTGGGGTGGTGATGGCCATCGAAGCGGTGGAAAAGGCGGCTAAAGAACTCCAGGATGAGGGGGAGCTGGTGGTGTATCACGCCATCGTCCACAACGACATCGTGCTCAGACGCCTGCAGGAACAACACCGCGTGCATTTTGTCGAAGACCTGGCCGAGGTGGAGCAGCTGCGTGGCGAGCTGGCAAAAGCGGGTAAGAAGCTCAGCGATACCGTGGTTTTTTCCGCGCATGGGATTCCCCCCCGGCTGCGCACCGAGGCGGCTGAGCGCAATCTGCACCAGATTGACGCCACCTGTCCCCTGGTGACCAAGGTTCATACTGAGGCCAGGCGCTACGCCAGAGAAGGCTACTGGATTCTGCTCATTGGCGACTCTGCCGACCACCAGGAGATCAAGGGAACCCGGGGTGAAGCGCCGGAGCGCACCATTCTGGTAGCGGTGCATACCCATGTGGGGCGCGACCCCCGCCTGGCCGACCCCCGTACCGTGGAGGTGCCCGACCCCGAGAAGGTGGTGGTGCTGACCCAGACCACCCTTTCGGTAGACGACACCCTGGCGACCATTGAAATTCTCAAACAGCGCTTCCCCAGGCTGGTGGTGCCCAGCCGCCACGACCTGTGCTATGCCACCAAAAACCGCCAGGATGCCGTAAAGCAAATTGCGCCCAAGGTGGATATGTTTCTGGTGCTGACCAGCCTGACCTCTTCAAACGGGATGCGGCTACTCGAATTAGCCCAGAGCCTGGTGGGCCGGGCCGAGCGCATCAATACAGTGCAGGATATCCGCCCCGAGTGGCTCGAGGGGGTGCGCTCGGTTGGCATTACCTCGGCGGCTTCTACCCCAGACGACCTGGTGCAGGAAGTGGTGGCCTATTTCCGCCAGCAGAACCCTGGCCTCGAGGTCATCGAGGAAGGCGAGTGGGAAGACATCGAGTTCCGCGAGCCAAAACGGGTATCGCCCCAGGAAGTGCTGGCAAGCCAGATCTAAACGCCAGGAAAGCGGTTGGCTGGATGCGAAAAGCAAATTGGTGGCTAAAACCAGGCTGGATTATGGAGGGGTGCTGTGCCCATGGCCCTGTCTTGCCAGCCAGCCTAACCCGGCGCCGCTAAAGGTTTGACGATGGCCCCGATTACCCAGAACCCAAGCCCTCACGTGCTTTCTGTCGCGCCCATGCTGGACTGGACAGACCGGCACTTTCGCTACCTGTTGCGGCTGGTAACCCGGCGGACACGGCTTTATACCGAGATGGTGGTGGATCAGTCCATCCTGCTGGGAAATCGGCCCCGGCTGCTGGATTTCAGCCCGGAGGAGCACCCGCTGGCTTTGCAGCTTGGGGGTTCGCAGCCGGAAAAACTGGCAACCGCAGCGCACATTGGCGAAAAGTGGGGCTACGACGAGATTAACCTGAACCTGGGCTGCCCCTCGGAGCGGGTGCAGGGGGGAGGTTTTGGGGCCTGCTTGATGCTCGAGCCCGAGCGGGTGGCCGAGTGCATGGCCGCCATGCGGCAGGCGGTGCGTATCCCCGTTACGGCCAAGCACCGCCTAGGGGTAGATGAGCTAGAAGACTACCGCTATGTGGCGCGCTTTGTCGAAAAACTAGCGGATGTGGGTATCGAGGTCTTTATCATCCATGCCCGCAAGGCCTACCTCAGGGGCCTTTCGCCCGCTGAAAACCGCACCGTGCCGCCCCTGCGCTACGAGTGGGTCTACCGACTCAAGCAGGACTTCCCCCACCTGACCATTGTGCTGAACGGGGGGGTGCGAACCCTGGACGAAGCCCAGGCCCACCTGGAGCGGGTGGATGGGGTCATGCTGGGACGGGCGGTTTACGAGAACCCCTTTGTGCTCGAGCGGGCCGATGCGCGGTTTTTTGGCCTGAACCGCTGGCCAAACCGGCTCGAGGTGGCCCAGGCCATGCTCTTCTACGCCGAAGCCCAGCTCGAGCAGGGAACGCCCCTGTGGGCCATTGCCCGCCACATGCTGAACCTGTTCAAGGGGCAGCCGGGGGGTCGCTTGTGGCGCAGACTGCTTTCGGAGCGGGCTTGTCGGCGGGGAGCTGGGGTTGAGGTGCTGCGCCAGGCCCTCGAGCAGGTACAGGCTGAAGCCGACCGGCGGGCTGATAAACCCCTTGTCTCGCTGGCTACAGATTAATTTCCTGTTTACCACCTGGTTTTAGGCTGGTGATGAAGGCCGGCAGGGTCAAAGGCTCAGGAAGGGGTGTCCGCTTACCGACACGTACTGTAGCATTCAGAAGGATCAATCATGCGGATTTTACTGGTCGAGGACGAAGCGGGTCTGGCAGGGCCCCTGCTGGCCTTGCTGCGACGGGAGCGCTACGAGGTAGAGTGGGCCGATAACCTTGACCAGGCCCAGAAGCTGGTGGATGAGCTCGAGCCCGACCTGATTGTCCTGGATGTGATGTTGCCAGAGGGGGATGATGCGGGTTTTCGTCTGGCCCAGCAACTCCGCCAGGGGGGGTTTGAGGGGGCTATTTTGTTTCTTACCGCCCGTGATGCCGTGGAAGACCGGGTGCTGGGGCTGGATCTGGGTGGGGACGATTACCTGGTAATACCAACCTTAGATAGATAGTCATTCTTCAGGAATCCACCCGAACCCCGCCACCCCCCGGATGACCTCGGGGTGCTCCTGGAGATAGACACACCGCTCTGCCAGACGCTCTTGCAAAGCCTCCAAGCTGGGGAAACTCTCATTGGCCACCGCTTCCCGCAGCAAAGGCACCACCGGCTCTGCCGGGGAGAGCTCGGGGGTGTAGGGCGGTAAGTGCAGCAGCAGCAGACCGGGCGGTACCTGGAGGTCTTTGGCCCGGTGCCAGCCTGCGTTGTCCAAAAGCAGCACCAGAACCTTCCGCCCCTCTGGGTCCACCTCCTGCTGAAACTCCCGTAGGGCCAGACTCATGAG